>JAWUWM010000023.1:0-13012 GCA_034111845.1 Psychroserpens sp.
TTCCGAAGAAACAAATCGTATACTATATTGATAGAGCGACGCCTGTAAAATGGAGAAAATACATTAAACAAGGTATTGAAGATTGGCAAGTAGCGTTTGAAGCTGCTGGATTTAAAGAGGCCATTATCGCAATGGATCCTCCAACTGTTGAAGAAGATCCCGAATGGAGCCCAGAAGACGCACGTTACTCTGTTGTGCGTTATTTAGCATCTCCAATCCCAAATGCAAATGGCCCTCACGTTAGTGATCCAAGAACTGGAGAAATTCTTGAAAGTGATATTAACTGGTATCACAACGTGATGTCTTTATTACGTGGTTGGTTCTTTGTACAAACTGCAGCTATTAATCCAGATGCTCAGAGTCCGCAATTTAAGGATGAAGTTATGGGACGTTTAATTCGTTTTGTATCCTCTCATGAAGTTGGACATACATTAGGATTACCTCATAACATGGGAAGTAGTGTTGCTTATCCTGTAGAAAAATTACGTGATGCAGCGTTTACTAAAGAATTTGGTACTGCGCCATCAATTATGGATTATGCACGTTTTAACTACGTTGCACAACCAGGAGATGAAGGTGTTGCACTAATGCCAGACATAGGAACTTACGATAAGTATTCGATTTCTTGGGGCTACAGACCTATCTTTGGAAAAACAGCTGAAGAAGAAAAACCAATCCTTAACGGTTGGATTATGGAACATGCTGGAGATCCAATGTATCGTTTTGGACACCAACAAGCTGGTGATGTTGTAGATCCTAGTTCACAAACAGAAGATTTAGGTGACGACGCTATGTTAGCGAGTTCTTATGGAATTAAAAATCTAAAACGTATCGTACCAAACTTAATTGAGTGGACTACAGAAGCTGGTGAAGATTATGATGATTTACAAGAAATGTATGGTCATGTAATTTCTCAGTACAACCGTTATATGGGACATGTTTCGAATAATATTGGTGGTGTTTATGAAAATTACAAGGCTGCAGATCAACCAGGAGCTGTGTATACTGCTGTACCAAAGGATATTCAAAAAGAGGCTATGCAGTTTATACAAGACAACTTGTTTACAACTCAAGATTGGTTAATTGACAAAACTATTTTTGATCGTATTGAATTTACTGGCTCAGTAGAACGTGTTCGTTCTATACAGGTAAGATCACTTAACAACATTATGAGTTTAGGTAAAATGCAACGTTTGACAGAAGCGCATACGTATGATAACGAGACCTACTCATTACCTAATATGATGAGTGATCTTCGTAAAGGGATTTGGAGTGAATTACGTACTGGTAGAAAAATTGATACTTACAGACGTAACTTACAACGTGCACATATTGATAGATTAGGTCAAATGATGACTATTGGCAATCAAAGTGGACGTTCATTTAGTCCTTACGTCAAAATGACTGCTGTGAATACAAGCCAGTCTGATATTAGAGCTGTAGTTAGAGCAGAATTAAAATCATTACGTAGCTCATTACGTGCTTCAAGAGGAGCAGATACATTAAGTAGAATGCATATCGCAGATGCTCTTGAGCGTATTGATGGGATATTGAATCCTAACGGATAATAAATTAGATTTGTTAGACATCTTAGATGTTTAAATAAGGTTATAATTATAAAAAAGCTTCAGAGAAATCTGGAGCTTTTTATTTTTTAGTTTATATCTTTGTTATCTAGTTTTACCAATGAAAATAACAAACAACATATACCCAAACCACAACCTCGCCAACGAAACTGAACGTGGTGAAAATTTGGCTGTCGATTTTATATTATCCTCCATTTTAGGCGCAGTTGCTGTCGCTATTTATTTTTTAAATATTTTGGCCCATACAACCATTCCGTTTAAAATTAAAGCGACTGCCTTTCTAATCTATCTTTTGGTACGTTTTGTTTACTATTTTACTTTTGAACTCGTATTTAGTCGAACTCCAGGTAAATTTCAAACCCAAACAATAGTCGTTAATAAAGAGGGCAAAAAACCTAGTACTATTCAATTATTAATAAGAAGTCTTAGTCGTTTTATAAGTGTTTTTTCTGGAATTAGTGATGATGAAAGAGCTGTCCATGATACGATCTCAAACACGTTTGTTATTCAAGACAGCACCCTTAAGAGGATAGAATCTAGACAATATATGATTTTGATATTTAATATCATAATAGGTATTATTTGGGTATACTACTTCACTAAAATTTCTGGTAAATCATCTTCAGAAAACGGATTATTCATTGCGCTTGTGTTAGCAACGATCTATGCAGTATTACTTGGGTTTAGGCGCATTGGCAAAAAACGAATCTCAAAACATTCAAACAAGAAATAACTACAGGATGTTATCAATTCCGTTTCTATAGAGTTCAAAATCAATTAGATTATTATGACCACCGCCTTCAATTGTGATGAACGTCGTTTTATCATTGGGAGCCACTTCTTGTAATTTTTCTGCGGAAGAATAAGGCACAACACCATCATATGTGCCATGAAACATTATAATTGGACAAATGACATCCACTATAAACTCATTTGACGGAAACGTATACTGTAATAAGGACGATACCGGAAGAATTGGAAATCGCTGTTTCGCTACATCCAAAACACTATAATATGGTGTTTCTAATATAAGTTGCTTAGGCTTGTTTTTTGAAGCCAAAAAAGTTGAGATCCCTGTTCCTAAAGAACGACCGTAAACTGTAATATCACTTTCTAAATACGACTTCAATAGATGATCATAACAAAACTGAGCATCATCATAAAATGCTTGCTCGTTAAGTTCCCCTGTACTTTTACCATAGGTACGATAGTCCATAATGAATACGTCATAGTCTTTAGTAACGAAATATTCAGAAATTGTCCCCCAACGACTCAAATCACCAGCGTTTCCATGGAAATAGATAATAACTCCTTTTGGATTTTTAACTTTAAAATGAACCGCGTTGATACTAACATCTTCAGAAGGTTTTAAAAAAATTTCCTCAAATGGTTGTTCAAATTGATATTGATACTCCTGATCTAATTCCGTAGGAAAAAATAATAGTTTTTCTTGTAAAAAATAAAGTGATGCGCCTATCATACTATATAAGATCAAAAGTAATTTACATACTTTCTTAAGCCTTTTTTTGAGTCGGTTTTGAGGAATGGATGACATTAATACTTGTGGTTTTTAAATCGATTGTTTTGGGTGTTTTATTTAAAATATCGTCCAGCATACTGTGATACGATTCAAAATTATTTAGATTTTTGTGTCCGCCTCCAATAACGGTATGCAACTTAGTCAATTTAGGATTTACCTTAGATAATTTAATACTGGATTTAAATGGAATCAATTTATCCTGTGTCCCATGAATAATATGAATTGGACATTGTACATATTTCAGCCATTTGTAGGTTGGCAGTGGATATTTGAGCAGTAAAGATAAAGGCATAAAAGGTGCATATCGCGCGGTTACTTTTGTTAAACTGTAATAGGGTGCATCCAGAACCAACATTTTGGGATGATTCATAGAGGCCAGTTTTGCAGCAAAGCCCGAACCTAGTGATCTTCCGTAGAGAATGATGCGATCTTCAGTCGTTTGTTCTTTGAGTTTGTTATAGACAAGTTGTAAATCGCGTTTGATTGCTTTTTGCGAACGTCTACCTGTACTTTTACCAAAGCCACGATAATCTACCATAAACACATTGTAACCATGTCTCGTGAAATCTACCGCAAACTTCCCCCAGCCTTTGATACTTTTAGAATTCCCTTTGAGGTATAGAATGACACCCTTACTTTCTCCTTTGGGAAAAAACCGTAATCCATTAATAGTAGCTCCATCGCGAGTTTCGAGATTGTACTCCTTAGTGTCTTGATTTTCATAATCAAACTGAAAATCAGCATCCAATTTCTCTGGTTTAAATAGCATGTAGTCCTGTAAATAATACAGTGCGATACTAATCGCAACGTATATAACAAGAACTGTAATAATTGTAGATACCCAGTATGCCATTCAAATGATTTTCTCTTAACAAGATAGGAAAAATTTATAATGATTTAGAGGTAACTACTCCTCAACAAAAGTAGCGATTGGGATTTCATTAATGAATACGTTGTCTAAAACAGCTTCGCCATCTTTAATATAAACTAAGGCGTAGGTATTCTTTGGCAAAGAATCGCGTTGCGCATCTCTATGTGCAACCTCTGCATCATACGCTTTGGTTTCTTTCATATAGAACTCATTAAAAGGTAATGAAAAATGTAAGCTGCTATCTCTAACTGTTTGCCAGTTTACTTTAGCCTTTACAAAATATCCAGAATTTGGCACGTCTGTACTAGCAGAAATCGCCTTTACAAAGCCCGTACTATCATTAGCAATTTGGACATAAACCTCTTGATGTCTCACCCAACCTGAATCCTTGGTTTTGACCTTATCCATTTCATAATTAAGGATGATGTATTTTCCTTTAAATGGATCTGAAGGATCTATTGGCTCAGTCTTAAATTTAAAAGCGGTTCCTGATTTTAAAACGGATTCTCTACCAAAAATCATTTGCGCAGGTACTGCAATTTGAGCAATAGCCACAATGATGAATACAATTAATATATGTTTACGTGTCATGATTTAGTGCTTTAAAGATTCAACTCTTGATTTTTGTTTTTTGAGCATGATATAATTAGTTAAAAAGAAGCCTAGACCTACAGCGACGAATAACAAACCTCTAATTTCAAAACTCATGTTAGTGTCAAAAAATCGACAAGTCACTAGTGCTGTTATGATTAACAATCCATAGTTTAAAACTCCAAAATGAAATGTATCTGCACCTATTTTGATAGTTGTAACCCCCAAGGCCAAAACAATCAAATTAACCGCTATTGTGCCAACAATAGGGATGTTTAATCCGAAGACATACAACACAGAAAACAGTATAAATAGGTATTGAAATAAATTGAACAACTTTAACCATCCCTTGGCATACGAATATATAATAAGCCCTAAATTAACTACAAATAGAACTATGGACACATAGGTTTCTTGAGCGTTAAAAAAGAAACGTTCCAAATACCAAAAGCCATCAAAGCTCATAGTTAAAATCATAATAACAATGCCTAGAGATCCAAAAATCAAATAACCATTACGCCTTAATTTTTGAGTATCAAAAAACGGAATTTTACCAACATTATAAAATAGGCTAAACAATAATAGATACATTAAGAAACCTAATTCTGACAGTTGATCTACAAATGCTCCAAGCACAATTGTTATACTTAATGGAAACAACCAATTAAATATAGATGTGATATTTGCATTTTCATGATGTTTCAATACCCTATAATAATGCGGCACGACTAAAGCCATCATAACGAGATACAACCAAGGAGATTCAGTAAAAGAGCTAAAACTATAACCCACTTCGCAAGCATAATATGTGATGCCAATCATGCTTAATATGGCCACTGCATTTGACTTTAGTAAATAGATTAAAGGCAAACTCAAGACAACCCAAGTTAATATATAGCTACTTAAATTTCCTGGAATATTATAAATCTGACTCACAAGCGCAATACTAGAGCCTATGGCGCAAAACAAAAAGGTACCTGATGCTTCTTTCCAAGCGTCACTTTTTTGTTTCCAAATTGAGAATACCACAACACATTGACCAATTAACAAGGGTAGAAAAGCGAAAATAGTTTTTGTAGCTCGCTCAAAATTATCCCAATTATGAGCAAGCATGAGAATGATACCTAAACCAACTAATAGTGATCCTAAAACGCCAAAGACTGTAAACAATCTATTTGGTGTTTGTTGTTGTTTGATTAAAAAGTGTTGTTCTATTTTTGAAGCGATTTCCTGGGAAATCACATTGTTTGTTACCAAATCTGGTAATTCTTTAATGAGTTTTGAGTTCATAATTTGTTAGTTTTAAATTCTAGTTTTAAAACCTATGAGGTTAGGTTAATTACTACCATAATCGATAATCTTGTGATGAATGTCAGTATCAAAACAAAAAGATCATATAAACGATAATACCTTCGGCAATTCCAGTAATAATACTCATGCCTAGAATATCTTTGATTTTACTTTTCAAAAAGAATACTGCACTTAAGATAGCCATAATAGCAGCCAATAAAATTTCTAAAGCATCAATTTTTGAGAGTAACAAAGTGACTCCTGTAAATGCTATTGTTATTCCGACCGTAATAAGACAGAATTTCACAATCTCATCTTTGGTGTAATTCCCCTCTTGAAAGCCTTTACGCAAATCTCTGAGAATTGATAAAATAAATAACAAGGGGACAACAGATAAAAATGGGGCAAAAATAACTTTGATTCCTTTCTCAATTTTCAAATCAAAGTAAAAGAAAAATGCAATAGCAGTAAAGGCCAGTAAACCAGTTACAATTATGGATTGAAATGTAAATAACAATTCCCTTTTGTTTGAATTACTTCTAGGTTTTGGAGGTTGAATAATTGTATTCATAATTTTAAATTTTTGATAATTTATTATTTTATTATTTTAGATTCTTCGCTACGCTCTGAATGACACACATCATTAAAGTTCAGTGGTTATAAAAACACATAAATAGCTAATGAGAGTAAAACACCACTTAAAATACCGTTGACTCTCAAATTATTGTACAAAATATAATTAAGTACATAGCTACTTATTGTAGTGGAGTTAATGAGATGTGCAAAAATGAGATGATTTTCTAGCTTTTGACCAGTCATCCATTCTATTGCTTGCATACTCATAACACCTATAATAATACTCACAACGAGCAAAATGGTTGCTGGTTTTTGGTGTTTCTGTTTGTATTCATCTGTGTTTTGTGGTAAAAAATGTTCTATCAATAGAAAGCGTACAAAAAACAACATAGGTAATGGGAACAAAATGGATGCGATAATTTTCACAACATCTTTTAACGTTTTGATTTGGTCATATCCCAAAAACACCAAATAAACAAATACCATTACTGAGACTCCGGTGGTGATTATAAATGCGGTATTTAACTTTTTAAGTTTCATCTTAAAAACCTATAGGGTTTGAACTCGTCATCGTTCTACTTGCTAATTGATTTACAAAATGATTATAGCTATCTATGATTTCAACTTGAATTTGTTTTGAAAAGACCATTAGCGCACTTATGGCAATTATAAATCCTGTGATTTTAATATACTCTAGCATACTATTTTGTTTTATTGATTACAAGACAAATGTGCGATAGTTTGGATGGTTTAGAAACACAAGTTTCATAAAAAACTGACTATTATATTTCTTTAAATACATCATTTATCATTACATTTAGTATATATAACACTATTTAACTGACGATTTATAATACCTAAAAAAGATTTTCGTTTCTACAGAAAGTGAACATGACAGACCTAAACGCTATAGTTTCTACGTTTTCTTCGGAAGATGAACAACGTTTCATTAATTATCTAGAAAAGAAGAACAAACGTAACGACACCAAAAACATAGAACTCTTTAAGCTCTTAGCTAAAAATGAGTTGCCTTCTAAGGAGATTTGTAAAACACTTTATACAACGGATAATAAAGTTGCCTATCATGCCCTAAGAAAAAGATTATTTCAGTCGCTCATTGATTTTATTGCGAATTTAAACTTAGAGGAAGAGAACTCTGTTGACATGCAAATCATAAAATACATCTTGGCATCTCGCACATTTCTCATTCATAAAAAATCAAAAATAGCTTATAAAATCCTTGATAAAGCTGAAGGTTTAGCGCAAGAACATCAGCTCTTCCCTATTTTAAATGAAATCTATCATACGAAAATCCAATATGCCTATCTTAATCCATCTGTAGACATTGATGTGTTGATTTCCAATTTCCGAAGTAATCAAAAACATCATTGTATTGAAGAAGAGTTAAACATTGTATATGCTAAAATTAGGCAAACGTTGAGTGATATGACCTATAGAGGTAAGGTCCTAGATTTTGAAACAATTCTGAATAACACGCTCAAAGAACATAACATTGAGATGAGTGAATCCTTGTCATTTAAATCTTTGTACCAATTAATGACCATTGTAAGTCTATCTGCTTTGGTGACTAATGATTATTTAAAAATAGAACCTTTTCTAATAGATACGTACGAGAAAATCAAAAACCACAAAACCAAGGATAAACAGTTGGTGTATCATATCCAAGTGGTATATATGATTGCCAATACATTATTTAGAAATAAGAAATTCGGCTACTCATTGGATTACATGGATACAATGCAGGACTTAATGCTGCAACAACGAAAAAAATACCAGTCTACTTTTAAACTAAAATATGCGCTTCTCACTGCTCTCAACTATAATTACAGTAACGAACAGGATAAGGCTATTTCCATATTAGAATCTGTCAAACATAGCAAACAGGAAGACATGGAGACTTTGTTAGATATTAATTTAGGCTTGGTCATGTTTTATATGCAAAAATCGGATCTCAAAAAAGCTAAGACCATCTTCTCTAAATTCTATCACACCGATAAATATTATATTGAAAAAGCTGGAAAAGAATGGGTCATCAAAAAGAATTTAGCCGAAATAATACTACACTTAGAACTTGAAAATATAGACCTTGTAGAATCCAGACTAGCAAGTTTTAAAAGATCGTATTTTGATTATTTACAACAGATTAAGCAAGAAAGAGTAATTATTTTTATAAATTTAATCCAACTTTATTTTAAAAATACAGAGGTTATTACTTCAGAATCCTATAAAATTAAGGTTGAGAATGCATTTGATTGGGTAAATGAAAAACAAGAAGACATTTTTGTTATGAGTTTCTATGCATGGCTAAAAAGTAAAATGGAAAATAGAACATTGTACGAAACCACGTTAGCACTTATAAAAAGAGCGCAAGATGTTAATTAGTCGTTAAAGCCATATTTACTATTAAACCTAATTGATATAATGCAGTCTAAAGAGCAATCGATTAAAAAACAAAATAATAATTAAATTAGAAATATTATGAAGAAATTAATTTTAATTGCAATCGCTTTTGTGACGTTGCAAGCAGTTGCACAAGACACTAAGAAAGAACACAGAAACGGTAAAAAAGAAATGATGAAAGCTCTCTCTGCTGAAGAGATGGCGACCATTATGACAAAAAAGCTAACACTTGCATTAGACCTAACAAAAGAGCAACAAGTTGAAGTTCAAGAATTAATGCTGATTCAAGCTACAGATAGAAAACAAAAAATAGACGAAAGAGCTAAAATGAAGACCTCTAAAGAAGCAAAAACTAAGAGCCCTAGTGCAGAAGACATTAATAAAAGACTAGACAAAAAAATTGAAGCTAAACAAAAAATGAAATCCATTTTAACTGACGAGCAATACAAAAAATGGGAACGTATGCAAGAAAAACGGGAAAAACAAGAAAAGCAAAAGCCTAAAATGAAACGTTAAAACTAGATTTTAAATCCATAAATAGTTTAATAAAGCATTGATTTTTACCATCGATGCTTTTTTTATGACAAAAATCACTAATTTTATAACTTGTAGAACTATTTACATTAAAAGACAATGAAAAAAATAATTACACTTTGCCTATTGGCTGTCACATTAGTATTCAGCGCTCAAAATATGACCGCACAAAATACATTAGAGATTAATGCTGACGCAAGTACTAAAACTAAAGAACTTAGAAAAATCATCAAATTTGAAGAATCAAAGATGGACGATATTTATAAGGTTTACCAAAATTACGGGATTGCTTATAAGAAAATAAGCAGTAACCTAGAAGGTAATGCAGATCGCTTAAAAAAAATTGATACGTATGTAGACAGCGAACTTGAAAAAATACTTACTGAAGAACAATATATATCTTACCTAAAATATTTTAGAGATAGAACTAGATAGTATCTACTATTACTTCATCAAAAACAAAAAAACGAGTCAATCATTGGATTTATCCTAGTTTGAGTCGTTTTTTGTTTTATAAAGTTTGAGCCACTTTCTCAACAGCACTTATCGTTTCATCTAAATCAATATAGGTCAAAGCATCTGTGATAAACCATGTTTCATAAGCACTTGGCGCAATATAAATTCCCTCGTTAAGCATCCCATGAAAAAACGATTTAAAGGTTTCATTATCCCCTTTTGCAGCTGTTTCAAAATCTACGACTTCCCCTTCAGCGAAATGAATTGAAATCATTGATCCTACTCTATTAATTGTATGAATAATAGCATGCTTATCTAAAGCAGCAGCGCAACCTTTATGCAAATACGCGGTCTTATCTGCTAATCTTTGAATAAGATCTTTGTCATTATTAATTGCGGTTAACATAGCAAAACCTGCGGCCATTGCTAAAGGATTCCCACTAAGGGTTCCTGCTTGATAGACGCTTCCTAAAGGTGTCAAATGATTCATTATTTCATTACGAGCTGCAAATGCTCCAACAGGTAATCCTCCACCTATGACTTTTCCGAAGCAAATAATATCAGCATCAACACCATATAATTCTTGAACACCACCTTTTGCCATTCTAAAACCGGTCATGACCTCATCAAAGACAAGCAGAATATTATGAGTATCACATAAGACTCTCAGCTTCTGTAAAAAATTATCTTTTGGCGCAATGCACCCCATGTTTCCAGCAACTGGTTCCACAATGATACAGGCAATTTCATCTGAATTAGCCTCAATAACTGCTTTTACATTATCAATATCATTATACCTCGCCAACAGTGTATCTTTAGCGGTACCTTGAGTTACCCCTGGACTATTTGGACTCCCAAAAGTCACCGCTCCACTACCTGCTTGGATTAAAAAAGCATCACTATGACCATGATAACACCCAGCAAACTTTATAATTTTATCTTTACCAGTAAATCCTCTAGCTAATCGCACAGCACTCATACAGGCTTCAGTTCCTGAGTTTACAAAACGTATTTTGTCAACGTTTGGCACCATTGACACTGCTAGTTCTGCAATTTTAGTTTCAATTTCTGTTGGCATTCCAAAGGATGTACCATTTTTTGCTTTTTCAATAACTGCTTCTACTACAGGCTCAAACGCATGACCTAATAACATTGGTCCCCAAGAATTAATATAATCGATAAAACGATTATCATCCTCGTCATACACATAAGCACCTTTTGCAGATTTCGCAAAAATAGGTGTTCCACCTACTGCTTTAAAAGCTCTTACTGGAGAATTAACACCACCTGGAATAACGTTTTCAGCGTTTTTAAACAACGCGCTGCTGCGTTTATATAACATATTAATTTGATTTAATAATGATAAGTTGACCTAATGCGATAGTATTAGATTTAAGACTATTGAGTTGTTTAAGAGCATCAACAGTAGTATTATACTGTCTTGATAATGAATATAAAGTATCGCCTTTAATAACAATGTGGCTTAAAGAAACCTCTGCAACAGAGGACTCATTTCCTAAAACCATATCATCATATTTATCAAGATTATAACGCTTGATAAGACTTATTAATTTCTCTGGATATTTTCTATCGGTTGCATAACCTGCAGCTCTTAATCCCTTTGCCCAACCTTTATAATCATCTGGTTTCAGTTTAAATAATTTGGCATATCGACCTCTTCCTGTTAAAAACTCAGAGTGGTCTTTAAAAGACGACTCTGCATGATCATATTTCCTAAAGCATTCCTGAGAGCGATCATCATCGTGGTATATTTTTTTCCCTTTCCAACCATGACATTTTATTCCGAAGTGATTATTCGCTTCAACCGATAATCGACCTTTCCCAGAACCAGATTCTAAAATCCCTTGAGCCAATGTAATACTTGCTGGAATTTTATGCTGCTTCATATTATCCATTGCAATGACGTTATATTTTAAAATATAAATATCTATAGCATTAAGGTTTGAATTTTTAGGAATATCAGGTTGAGTCGTTGGCTTCGGGTTAACGACAACTTTCTCTGTTTTTGGTGTTCTTTTATCTTTTTTAGTAACCACTATTTTCTTGGAGCCACAACTAAAGACCACAAAACTCATTACTAAAAACACAACTATTCTCTTCATAATCTTTAAACGATTAAAGGCTTATTTTGTTGTTTTAATCTTTGGTTCATTCCTTCAATTCCTTGCAATCCGCCTGTATGAATTGCTAATATTTTGGAGTTCTTCGGAAAATAGCCTTTGTCAATTAAATCGTAAATTCCATACATCATTTTACCAGTATATATAGGGTCTAACGGTATGTTATACACTTTCTTAAAATTATTGATAAACTCTATTAAACTATCGCTAACTTTTCCGTAGCCACCAAAATGATAATCGGCAATTAACTCCCAATTTTCATTAGTTACAAATTTAGTGATTTCTTCACTTAAAAAGTCACCTTTTAAGGCAGGAAAACCAAGAATTTTTTGGTGTTGACATGTAGAATTTATTAATCCTGAAATAGTACCTCCAGTTCCTACGGAGCAACAGATATAATCATACTCTTTATCGATATCTGTTAATATTTCTTCGCAGCCTTTGATAGCCAAAGTATTTGTGCCGCCTTCTGGAATAAGATAAAAATCACCAAACTCATTTTTCAATTCTGAAATATAAGTATCACCTGTTTTATGTGCATACTTCTCTCGTGAAATAAACTTTAACGTCATTCCGCAGGATTGAGCAAACTTAAGAGTTGGATTTGAGTCTATTTTTAAAGCTAACTCTTCACCCCTTATAATCCCTATTGTTTTAAACTCAAATTCTCTTCCAACTGCAGCAACTGCAGCTATATGATTTGAATAGGCACCACCAAAAGTTAACAAGGTGTCTTTTCCTGTTTTTTTCGCCTCAATAAGGTTGTATTTTAACTTTCTGTATTTGTTACCAGAAATGTAAGGATGACTCAAATACTCAGGCTTCAGATAAACCTGATTACTAACCCAAAAGTTTCTTTTATCTTCAAATTTTAACATTTAGTCGAATAAATTTACTGTATATGTACAAAGATCGCTAAAAAACATACCTTCAATTAACATTCTTAATTTTTGTTAAAATTATGTCGGAATTTTCTGATTTTCAAATAGTTACAGAATAAAAAAAA
>JAWUWM010000024.1:0-47189 GCA_034111845.1 Psychroserpens sp.
TTTAAAGAATATACACATCGTTGGATGTTTAAGCACCCAACTCCTGAAGACTTTTTCCGTACCATGGAAGATGCTTCAGCATTTGACTTAGATTGGTATTGGAGAGGATGGTTTTATACAACAGACTGGGTTGATATTGGATTAAAAGATGTAAAAAAATATTACGTATCGTCAGAACCAAATCAATACGCTAAAAACTATGCAGAAAGTAGAGATCTTAATTTGGATGATCTTAAGCTAGTATACCTTGTTGAAGAAGGAAGCGACGAGTTTGATGAGAAATTGCGCACAGGAACTTCAGCAGATAACTCACCTTCATTAAAAGAATATATGATGGATAATTTTACAGCAGATGAGCGTAAAACAATTATACAACCTAAGTATTTCTATACTATGACATTTGAGAAGCCAGGCGGATTGGTTATGCCAATTATCGTAGAATTCACGTATGCAGATGGGACTACAAAAACTGAAACATATCCTGCTCAAATTTGGAGATTCAATGATGATCAAGTAAGTAAAGCTATAGCTTCAGTAAAGGAAATTGTATCTATCACTGTAGATCCTAAGTTAGAAACAGCAGATATTGATACATCAAACAACTCCTGGCCTAAAGAAGTTAAAGATAGTGACTTTGATAAATTTAAAAATAAAGTGAAAGATTAATATTAGGTCTATACTAAAAACAAAAAGAGTCGATAGAAATATCGACTCTTTTCAGTATAAATAAAAAAATAAGTTCACATATAGTAAAAACAACTCATTATATTTGTACCGTGATACAGTTAGCAACATTTTTATTTATTGGGGCGCCAGAGGTGATATTTATTCTCCTCATCGTCGTTATGGTTTTTGGTGCAGATAAACTGCCAGATATAGCTCGTGGTATGGGAAAAGGAATGCGCATGCTTAGAGATGCTACGACAGATATAAAATCTGAAATTACTAAGACCGTCGATAAGCAAGGCATTGATACCGATGTTACAAAAAACATTACAGATGAAATCAATAAGGTAAAAGACGATCTAGAGGACTTTACGGGATCTGTAAGTAGAAATAATAAATTATAATACCTACAATGTTTAGTGCTTCAATTGGGCTATTTCAAAAAGTATAAGCTATATCTTTCTACTAATTGTTAAGCCATCTCTTATAGGAAGTAAAACGGTCTCAATACGCTTATCATTTTTTAAGAGTGTATTAAATTCTAATACTGCTTTTGTAGAATGATCTTTTTCGTCTACGGGTTCAACGACTTTACCGTGCCATAATACGTTATCAGATAATATAATGCCTCCTGGGTTGAGCTTGCTAATTATTAAATTAAAGTAGTTGACATAATTGGGTTTATCAGCGTCTATAAAGACCAAATCAAAAGTTTTGTCGAGTGTTGGTATAATATCTATTGCACTTCCTAAATGTTGATGTATTTGTTTGCCATAATTAGACTTATTAAAATACTTACGTTGAAAATCAACTAATTCTTCATTCACATCAATAGTATCAATTTCACCATGTGCTTGCAAACCTTCTGCTAAGCATAATGTAGCATAACCTGTAAATGTGCCTAATTCTAAGATAGTTTTAGGACGTATTAATTTTGAAATCATACTCAAGACACGACCTTGATAAGGTCCGCTGAGCATAATTGGTTGTAATATTTTTTGATACGTTTCTCTCGTTAATTGTTGCAGTAATTCTGGTTCTTCTTCAGAGTGCGAAACGACATAATCGTCTAATTTTTCGGGTAAAAAATACATTATCCTAAAATACGTTTAACTAATTTGTCTTTAGATGCTTGATTATCACCGCAGAGCCATTGAATGACGTTGTCTTCCCAAATAGCATCACGTTGAACCTCTGTAATAATCTTACGATCAATCGCCAAATCTAAAATTTTACCGGGATAAGAAGATTGTTTTTCGCTTTCCATCTCACCTAAAGGATAAGGATCATCAAGTCCCATTAAAACTTGTTTTGAGCCTTGGTTTCGTATTAATAACTCTAAACCGCCAGTATCATGAACTAAGGTGTCAAAAAATATATTTTTATGACCTACTGCTTTTCTTGGATGGCTTTTGCCTTCAAATAAATCGGGTCTTCCATCAAAACCTTGAATACGACGTCCTAAATTTATTTGTGCTAATTGTCCGCCATGAGCAAAACAAGTACGCATATTTGGAAACTTATCTTGGTAGCCATTTAATGTTAAAAAGTGATAGGCATCAGCACATTGTGCTAGCATCCAAATTAGATGAAAACGCCATGATGTGTTTTCTAATTTAATGAACTTTTCACCGTCATAAGGGTGGATTTCGACTGCTAAATTGTATTTATTGGCCAATTCAAAAATAGGTTCATTTTCTTCATCAAAAATACAACGCCATGTCCCGATAGTATCCATGTAGTGGGTGGGTAAACAGAGCAATTGTAGTCCTAATTCTTCAACACATCGTTCTATTTCCCAGCAAGCTCCTCTTACAAAACCAGGATGTACAACAAAACCACAAGTAAACTTACTAGGGTTTTCTTGTTGTACCTTAGCATTAAAATCATTTTGAAAACGCAAAGCTTGCTTCATTTCCTCCACACGTAAACCGTTTCCATATAATTGAGACAGGTTTAAAACAACAGCATGGTCAATTTTAAAACGCTCCATCCAAGCTAGTTTTTCATCTAAGAAGAAACTAGAATCTGTAATGGGACGATTCCAGTCTTTTTGAAGCATGAATTTACGATCTTTATCAACCCAGAAAATCCCTTTGTCTTTCATGAATTGCGGAATGTCTTCAGGATAAGGTAGTAAGTGAGAGTGACCGTTTATTCTTAGTTTGCGTTTTTCTTTCATATGTCATGCTGAGCGCAGTCAAAGCATCTCAGGGATTCTAATTTTTATTAAATAATCCTTTGTTATTTCGAGCGAAGCTAGGCAATCTCATATTGTAGATGTTTATTTACTTCGCAAAATACTTTCAATCAAAATATATTTTTATTTCAGTAGTGTTCTGAATGACAGTTCTAATCTATCTTTACTTTACTAGGCGGTTGCATAATGGCATCACAATTAGGACAACTACGCTTATCTTTATCACTGTAATAGTTGTCAAAGATTATTGGCATATCTGTTTCAATATTTTCAACCGTGAAGTCCTCCTCGTATAATTTGGTCGTACAGCTTTCACAAAACCATAGCAATGCATCTTGTACTCCTTTTTCTCTAGGGTATTCAATAACTAAACCTACAGTGTTTGGTCCTCTTTGAGGAGAATGGGGTACTTTTGGTGGTAATAAAAAGATTTCGCCTTCTCGTATATGGATGTCTTTTGGATTACCATCATCAATGACCTTCAAAATAATATCACCTTCTACTTGATAGAAAAATTCTGGTGTTTCATTGTAGTGATAATCCTTTCTATTATTTGGACCACCAACAACCATGACTATAAAATCACCGTCTTTCCAAACCACTTTATTGCCAACAGGTGGTTTTAATAAGTGACGATTTTCGTCAATCCAAGCTTTAAAATTAATTGGAGAATATAATGTACTCATAGTTTTATATTTTGGGCGTTACCAAGACATGCAAAAGGCATCGTCTTGGTCAGGCTTTCGTTAGTCGCTCTCTGCGAGGAGCTCCAATAATAACTCAATCCTTAACGCAAATTCATCAATCCAATAAAATTAGTAATAATAAATGGATTTTTTTGGCTTATAAAGACTTTGTTCTTCCGCCATCAACCGGAAGATTGATTCCATTAATATATCCAGCACGTTCACTGGCTAAAAAAGTAATCGCATCAGCCAATTCTTCGGGCTTCGCAAAACGTTTTGCAGGGACTGTGTTTTTCATGGCATTTGCAGACTCTTCTTCGGTGTTTCCAGATTTAGCCGATTTGTTTTTAATAATCTCTGCTAGACGGTCAGTTCCTGTAGCTCCAGGAAGCACATTGTTTACGGTAATTCCAAATTGGCCAAGTTCGTTAGCTAATGTCTTACTCCAATTTGCTACAGCGCCACGAATAGTGTTACTAACGCCTAATCCATCTAAGGGCTGCTTAACAGATGTTGAAATCACATTGATAATGCGACCATAACCTTCACTTTTCATAAATGGAACAACTGCTTGTGCTAACACATGGTTACATTTTAAATGCTGTGTAAAGGCGCTTTCAAATTCATCTAATTCCGCAGAATAAACGGGACCACCTTTAGGTCCACCTGTATTATTAACCAATATATGAAACCCATGATTTTTATTTACATAAGCCTCCATTTTTGCTTTCAATTCTATAGGTTTTGAAAAATCTGCAACGATGTAATCGTGATTTCGTTGTTGAGGTAACTCAGCTAGAGTTGCTTTTAGTTTGTCTTCGTTTCGAGCTATTAAGGTTATTTGAACACCTTCAGTAGCTAAGGCTAAGGCAGTCGCTTTTCCAATTCCTGCGGTACTTCCGCAGACTAATGCATATTTGTTGTTGAGTTGTAAATTCATATCTGTTTCCTGCCAAGACAGGTGTTTTTTTTAGAGTTAATACTATTATTTATTTAAAATAGTATTTTTTTTATCAATGAGATTCCTGCCCTCGTAGGGATTGGTTAATATTTAATGCAAACATTCTTGGCCTCAGTAAAAAAACGTAAAGCTTCAAAACCACCTTCTCGTCCAACGCCACTTGCTTTTACACCACCAAAAGGGGTTCGTAAATCACGCATCATCCACGTGTTTACCCAAACAATTCCAGCTTGTAATTGGTTACTCATGCGCATGGTTCGTTTTAAATCATTGGTCCAGAGAGTTGCTGAGAGGCCGTATTTTACTTTGTTTGCCATTTGTAAAACGTCGTCTTCGTTCTTAAAGGGCATCATAGTAACAACTGGTCCAAAAATTTCTTCCTGGTTAACTCTACATTCATCGCTTTTTACTTCTATAACCGTTGGTTCTAAGTAATAACCGTTTTCATAACCTTTTACGCTAACTTCATTTCCGCCACATAATATGATACCGTTTTCGTCTTTTGCGATTTGAATGTATTCTTTTACTTTTTCTAAATGCGGTTTAGAGACTAATGCGCCTATATTGGTATCGCTTTCCGATGGATGTCCTACTTTTAAGGCTTTTACTTTCTTGATAAAATCTGTTTTAAATTTTTCATAGATTGAGGCTTCTACAAAAATGCGACTTCCGCAGAGACAAATCTGACCTTGATTAGCAAATGAGGAACGCACCGTGGTATTGAGCATATCTTCATAATCACAATCTGCAAAAATGATGTTTGGGTTTTTACCACCTAATTCAAGAGATAGTTTTTTAAACATTGGCGCAGCTATTCTCGCGATATGAGCTCCTGTTGCAGTGCCTCCTGTAAACGAAATAGCCTTAATATTTGGATGTTCTACAATGGCTTGACCCGTTGAGCCTCCAAGACCATGAACAATGTTTAAAACGCCTTTTGGTAAGCCTGCTTCATTGCATAGTTCACCTAATAGATAGGCGGTCATCGGTGTGACTTCACTAGGTTTTGCAACAACACAATTTCCTGCAGCAAGCGCTGGAGCAATTTTCCAAGTAAATAAATAGAGTGGAAGATTCCATGGTGAAATGCAGCCTACAACTCCTAAAGGCTGACGTAGTGTATAGTTTATGGCCTGTTGGCCAATACTTTCATGACTTTCACTAGCAAATTGAGTGATCGCATTTCCGAAAAAACGAAAATTACTCGCAGCTCTTGGAATATCTATTGTTTTAGCTAAAGATACTGGTTTACCATTGTCTTTGCTTTCGGCTTCTGCAAAACGTTGAAGATTGGCTTCTAGTAATTCAGAAATTTTAATGAGAATCCTACTGCGTTCGTCTAACGTAGTTTGTGACCAACTAGGAAATGCAGATTTTGCTGCGATATAAGCGTTTTCAACATCTTCACTAGTGGAGTCTGGGATTTGACCATAAATCTTCCCATTAGAAGGGTTGTAGTTATCTATCCAATTGTTTTGAATTGGATTATGAAAGTTTCCGTTGATGTAGTTTTTGATATTCACTTTGATAAATAGTTTTCTATACTTTGATTTCCAAAAGTAGTGACTTACGAATATGTCTGAAGAATTTAATCATTTTTGATTACTGTTTCTTATAAGCCATCACCTTAATTTCAATAACTAAATCTGGATGTGGTAATTGGTGTACAGCGACTGTTGTTCTTGTTGGACCAGTTGCTTTGTCAAAGAATTCTCCATAGGCCTTATTGTAGCCTGCAAAGTCATTCATGTTTACTAGAAAAGATGTGACATCAACAATGTCTTTTAGTGTCGCTCCAACCTTTGCTAGGGTCCCTTCAATGTTTTTTAAAACTTCTCTGGTTTGTACTTCAGCATTTAAACGTTTTGTACCCATATCATCTATGATGTCAACACCTGCAATGGTATTGTCTGGTCGTCTAGAACTTGTTCCTGATACGAATATGAAATCGCCTACTTGCTTTACATGAGGATAGGCTCCTCTTGGTGTAACTATTTTTTTACTCATGGGTTCTAATGTAATCCAGCAATTTTATCATCTTCTAAAATCGCTTCTGTTTCTGTTTTTACTTTATCTAAAATATCTTTAATATCATCTGAAGTTGAAATAATTCCACTTGATAACATGTTTAGTATAGCTCTGTCTTGTGCTCTTCCTCTCAGCATTGCTTCTCTGTAGCCTATACCTTCATTAAAGGTAACTAAACTATATTTTGAAGAATAGTCTTCAGGGAATTCCTTCTCCAAAGCCATTTCTATTTTACGTTTTTCTTGAAAAATAGCTTGACCAACGTGGTCTTTCATTTCATGAAAATTGTCAATGGCTAAATCTGCAATAGCATCGGTGTCTTTCTTTCTGGTTTTCTCGTATGCTGTGAAAATAGTTTCCCAATCGGCATCTTTATGAGCCTCCAAAACTTGATCAAATTCCACAACATCTTCAAAAGATGCGTTCATCCCTTGTCCGTAGAAAGGAACTATCGCATGAGCGGAATCTCCCATCAACAAGGTATTACCTTTGTAATGCCAAGGGGAACATTTTACAGTTCCTAATGGTGCTGTTGGATTATCAAAGAAATCTTTTACGAGATTAGGCATCAACTCTAATGCATCTGGGAATTCTTTTTGGAAGAATTCGGTTACAATTTCTGGTGTTGTTAGATTGTTGAAATTATATTCACCTTCAGCATAACTTAAAAATAAGGTTACAGTAAAGCTTCCGTCTAAATTTGGAAGCGCTATGACCATAAAATCGCCTCTAGGCCAAATGTGTAATGCGTTTTTGTAAGTTTTGTAGTCTCCAGTTTCCGTAGGTAGAATTGATAATTCTTTATAACCGTGAGTTAGATAATTTTGAGAAAAACTAAATAAGAACTTACGTTCTAAGTAATAGCTTTTGCGCAGCGCTGAACCAGCACCATCAGTAGCAATAATGCAATCGGCATCTTCTATGAATTCTTCCTTGGAACTATAATCTTGAAAACTGGCGGTTGTCTTTTCGAAATCTACCGACTTACATTTTTTGTTGAAATGAATAGTGACATTGTCATGTTTTTCGGCTTCAGTCAGTAACAAACTATTGAGTTCCTCTCTAGAAATCGAATTTATGTACTCATAATCACGACCACTATAATTAGATAAAAACGTATTGCTGTTTCTATCGTGCAGCATCCGTCCATTCATGGGTATGCATAACTTGCTGACTTTGTCTTCTAAGTCAACAAGTTTTATAGCTTTATTACCGCGATTTGAAAATGCTAAGTTGATGGAGCGTCCTGCTGAAATATCTGTTTTTCGTAAATCGGGACGCATTTCGTAGACTGTCACATTGTAACCTCTTTGTCCTAGTCGAAGTGCAAGGAGACTCCCGCAGAGTCCTGCGCCAATTACTAGTATGTTTTGCTTTTTGCTCATTTACTTTTTTTTTTGCTTAAATCACTGTTTTCAATCGCTCAACAAATCCATACACATCCATAAATGAATTATAGAGTGGGACGGGAGCGCACCTAATGACATCTGGTTCTCTCCAATCTGTTATAATGCCTGCTTGAGTGAGCTTATCGTGTATGCTTTTATCTGCGTTTTTAACTTGTATGGAGAGTTGGCAACCACGTTGGTTTGGATCGTTTGGCGTTATAATTTTAATATCTGTATTATTGAGTTCATTCAACAGAAATTCAAAGTAACCTGTTAACTGATTTGATTTTTCGCAAAGTTTATCAAACCCTGCTGCTTCAAATACATCCAAAGACGCTCTTATTGCGGCCATGGATAGAATTGGCGGATTACTGAGTTGCCAACCTTCGGCTCCTGGTAATTGATCAAATTCGTCTCGCATTCTAAAACGTGTTTGTTTATTGTGTGACCACCAACCTGTAAAACGGTTCAAATCTTTGTTATGCGCATGGCGCTCATGTACAAAAGCACCAGACAAGCTTCCTGGGCCTGAGTTTAAATATTTGTAACTGCACCATACTGCGAAGTCAGCCCCACTATCATGAAGGTTTAGTTGTACATTCCCTGCACCATGAGCACAATCAAAACCGACAACGCAACTGTGTTTATGCCCAAGGGTAGCAATACGCTTTAAATCAAAAAACTGTCCTGTATAGTAATTGACACCGCCAATCATAACCAGTGCGATTTCATCACCATGTTCCTCTAAAATATTTTCTAAATCTTCATAATTAGCTAACTCTTCGCCTTCACGAGCTTTCCAAAGAATTAAACCAGCTTTATCATCGTATCCGTGATGACGTAATTGTGATTCTACGGCATATTTATCACTAGGAAATGCATCTGCTTCAATTAGAATTTTATAGCGTTTGGCTGTTGGTTTATAAAAACTCACCATCATGAAGTGTAGATTTGCAGTCAATGAATTCATGACAACAACTTCTAACTGTTTAGCACCAACGATTTCTGCCATTGTTTTAGATAGAAATTCATGATAATGTAACCAAGGGTTTCTTCCATGTGTATGTCCATCTACACCTAGATTTGCCCAATCTTCTAGTTCTTGGTTGATATAGTCTTTAGTGATTTTTGGTTGGAGACCTAAGGAGTTACCTGTCATATAGATGACTTCGTTTCCTTTATCATCTTTTGGCATATGAAATTGTGTTCTATATACTGAAAGGGCATCGTTTTGGTCTAATTGTTCTGCAAATTCACGACCTAATTTATAGTTGGACAATATCTTATTTTTTTAGTTGATTGGTGATTCTAAAATTAGAATATGTGTATAAAAATAAGGATTATTAATGAGGAATTAAAGTGATGAAAGGTCGATTTTGTTAGAAAAAACAGAAAAAATAAAGCGCTTCAACTAAGTAGATGAAGCGCTTTGAATATATATAGACGCATAGTGCGGAATATTAATATATTATATATACGTCTATGAGTCTCAAGTTGGATGTTTTAATTACATAAAACGACGAACTTTAATATTTTATTAAGAACTAGAAGTACTTGCTTATTTAATGCTTATGTTCGAAAAATACAAATGAAAGTTTCCTTCTGCTGTTTTATGAGTTTTAGCAATTTTCACACCTTTAAATACTTCATAATTCTCAAAAGTTGTAGTCATTGTAGGCTCTTCACTATTACCTTTTCTAAAGACCCATTCGTTAATTATAAAATCATCGCCATAATATAAGTCATAGGCATCACCGGGAGTATAACCGCCTTCACTGACATAGGTTAAGGTAATTTTATTCATTTCTGTTTTAGAGATGGGAGCAGCGTCTTTAATAGGCTTAGAAATTGTAGTGCCACTATCCCAAACTAATTGAAAAGGAACGAGTAGCCAAAATTTATCATTGATAAAGCTTTGATCTGCGCCCATAGAAACGCTATCAATGTATTTTCGATTATAATTTAGTGTATCTTTTTCTGTGATTAGTTGTACTTGGTCACTTTTTGGACGCCAAGACCATGACCGTTCAAAATGACTATCACTTCTATCTACATTAAACGTGTATTCTATAATATTTGCATTTTGCCAATGATCAAAGCCATTAGCTTGTGCTATTTTTTCAGCAACGGTTGCTTCCTTTTTTTCTTCAGAAATCGTCTCGATAGGTTTAATTTGTTCTTTTGGATCTTGCTTGCAAGACACTAGAAGTGTTATAAGGCAAAGTGATGTGAGTAGTCGTGTCATTTAATTTTTTTGTAAAGGTATGAAAGTGTTTACATTTCCGAAGTTAGTATTACTTTAGAGTTTTAAATAGTAAAGTTATGGAAGAAGATCATTTTGAAGCTAACCGAAAAACATGGAATGAAAAGGTAAAGGTGCACTCCAAAAGTGATATGTACGACTTGGACCTTTTTAAAAAAGGTAAGTCATCTTTAATGCTATATGAGCTTAAAGCCTTAGGCGATGTGAATGGTAAGTCTTTATTGCATTTGCAATGTCATTTTGGTCAAGACACGTTGAGTTGGAGTAGAATGGGTGCGCAATGTGTGGGTGTCGATTTAAGCGATGAAGGTATTGCTTTGGCGACCACTTTAAACGATGAGTTGAATCTCGATGCCACATTCGTGTGTTGTAACGTTCTAGATACTTCAAAACATGTAAAAACGTCTTTTGATATTGTATTTACTAGTTATGGTGTCATTGGTTGGTTACCTGATTTAAAGCCTTGGGGGCAAATGATTGCCGGGCGCTTAAAAAAAGGAGGCACATTTTATATGGTAGAGTTTCATCCCATAGTTTGGATGTTTGACTACTTAAATGATACCCCAATTATGAAATATGGGTACATGCAAGATGATGCTATATATGAAGAATATGAAGGAACTTACGCAGACCAAAAGTCAAAAATGATAACTAAAGAGTATGGTTGGAATCATGGTTTAAGTGAGGTGATTAATGCGCTTGTTGAAGCAGGATTACAGATAGAATTTTTAAACGAATATGATGAAAGTCCATACAATGTATTGCCAAATCTAGTCGAAACTACATCTGGTAATTATGTGACTACCGATAAATTGTATCCTTTAATTTTTGAAATTAAAGCGACTAAACTTTAGTGATTACGCTTTAAAGCTTCAGGCATTTTTGTCTTAAACCTATTAAGTCTAGGTATGGATACATTTCTAATATAGCTCTGATTAGGGTTTAGACGTTCATAATTTTGATGATAATTTTCACCTAGCCAAAACTTTTGAAATGGATACACTTCTGCAGCTATACTTGCATTAAGTGTTTTGGCTAAAGTTGCCTTTTTTTCTTCGATGATTTTCTTTTGAGCATCATTTTGATAAAAAATAATTGAACGATATTGGTAGCCTTTGTCTGGACCTTGCCCATTTAGTTGTGTTGGGTTTTGAGATGCAAAATAAACATCTAGTAGTGTTTCGAAACTAACGACTTTAGGATCGTAAATGATTTCGACAGCTTCTGCATGATCTTTTATGCGACCATAGCTATTAGATTCGTATGTTGGATTTTTTGTATGTCCGCCAGCATAACCACTAATAGATTCGTCAACACCTTGAACGCTTTCAAAAATAGCTTCGACACACCAAAAGCAACCGCTTGCAAAGTAGGCTTTGGCTTTTCCGTTTTTTAAAGGGACTTCAATGGGGTCTGCGTCAATGACTGCTTGTTGCTTGGTATTGACTTGTGCATTATTTTGACAGCTAAATAAAAGAGCGATAATTGCTGTTAATAAAAAATTTTTCATAGATTTTTTCTTTTTCAATAAGTCGTGTAAAGTTAAGAAACCTTATAATTGAGTATGTGAAAGTTTTATTAAAATCAAAAAAGCCTTTATCAAATTGATAAAGGCTTTTAATATAATTTGTAAATGGTTTACAGTTTTGAAAACATTTTTTCCATTTTTTCTTTTTCTTCTTTCGCTAACTCTGCGTCAACTAGGATTCTACCACTGTGCTCATCTGTAATTATTTTTTTACGTGAACCAATTTCAACTTGAATTTGTGGTGGAATTGTAAAGAATGAACCTCCAGATGCGCCTCTTTCAATTGGCACAACAGCTAATCCGTTTTTTACATTATTTCTGATACGGAAATAAGCCTTAACCAAACGGTCATCTAATTTCTTTTGGAAATCTTGAGATTTTTTAGTCAGTGCTTCTTCTTCTTTTTGAGTTTCTGCTAAGATAGCATCTAGCTCACTACGTTTATGCTTTAAGTGTGTTTTGCGATTTTTAAGACGACCTTTAGTCTCATCTATCACCACTTTCTTTTGATCGATTTGAACTTTAAATTCTTTAATATGCTTTTCAGCCAATAGAATTTCTAATTCTTGAAATTCGACTTCTTTTGTTAAAGAATTGTATTCTCTGTTATTTCTAACATTATCTTGCTGTTCAGTATACTTTTTGATGAGCGCTTTAGACTCTTCCATCAAGTTCTTTTTTGATTTAATTTGATTGTCAATTAAATCAAGGTTGGTAGCTAGTTTTTCAAGTCTTGTATTTAAACCTTCAACTTCGTCTTCTAAGTCTTGAACCTCTAAAGGAAGTTCTCCTCTGACGTTTCTTATTTCATCTACTCTAGAGTCAATTAATTGTAGATCATACAATGCTCTCAATCTATCTTCTACAGTTGCTTCAGCTTTTTTTGCCATAATTATAAATACTTTACCGGATTTGTATTCGTCGTCGATAAAACGATTGCAAAATTAGTGATTTTATTCGAGAGATAGTCAACTAAAAAGCTTTTTGTGAACTGTTCACTTTCATAATGTCCAATATCTGCTACAATTATCTCTTTTTCTGCGGAAAAGAAATCGTGATACTTTAAATCTGCAGTGATTAAAATATCTGCTCCAGCCCGTTTAGCAGCCGAAATAGCGAAACTTCCCGAACCTCCTAATACTGCTATTTTTTTAATTGTGTGTTTTGTGATTTCAGAGTGTTTAATACAAGATACATTCATTTTTTCTTTTACAAATTCTAGAAATGCTAGCGTGTCTTGAGGGGTTTTGAGTTCTCCTATCATACCTATCCCAATGTTTTGATCATAATTGTCGAGGGTAGCAACTTCAAAGGCGACTTCTTCGTATGGATGATGTTCAAATAGAGTTTTAAGTAATTTGGATTCTATATGTTTATTAAAGGTGACTGAAATTTGTACCTCTGCTTCTTCGTGAAGCTCACCTTTCTTTCCGAGTGTTGGATTTGAGTTCTCGTTGCCTCTGTACGTACCTATACCTTCTGCATTAAAACTACAGTTGTCATAGTTGCCAATGTTACCAGCGCCTGCATTAAAGAGTTGAATTCTTAGAGCGTTTGCATTTCCAACAGGAACATAAGTAGTTAGCTTTTTGATGGTGCCTTTTTGCGGTATTAAAATAGTCTTTTTTTGTAAACCGAGGGTATTACAAATAATATCATTAACGCCTTTGATTGCATTATCTAGAGCAGTGTGGATGGCGTAAATTGCGATGTCGTTTTTAATGGCTTTTAATACCGTTCGTTCTACATAATTTTGACCTGTAAGCGACTTTATCCCCTTAAAAATAATGGGATGGAAACTAACAATAAGATTGCAATTATTAGTTATTGCTTCATCAACCACAGATTCTAGCGTGTCTAGGGTGACTAATACGCCAGAAACTTGAGCATTTTTATTGCCAACGAGAAGCCCTACGTTATCAAAATCTTCGGCATAGGTCAAAGGTGCTAAATCTTCTATGTGGTTTATGACATCCTGAACTATCATATATTTTTGTGTTAAGTTTCAAAACAAATATAAATTATTGAACTCATTTAATCTTTTTCTATTTGCTAAATTTTTTTTCTTTTAAATTTAAATACCTCCTTTTTATCTATCCGTAGTGATATGATGCCTCTCAAAAACAAATTCATTTAACTTTAAAAGCACTAATTTTCGCTTAAACACCAAAAAATTAAGCGAGTTGATTAACTTCGTTCTAATGAAACTACTTAGAAGAGTGCTTTTTCCTATTGTTCCTATTTATTTTATGGTGACTTGGTTGCGCAATAAGTGCTATGATTTAGGTTGGAAATCTTCTAAATCTTATGATACTGCAGTTATTTGTGTAGGGAATTTAAGTACTGGTGGTACTGGTAAAACGCCTACTATTGAATATTTGATACGCTTGTTGAGTAATCAATATAAAGTCGCGATCTTAAGTCGGGGGTATAAGCGACAAACTTCTGGTTATATTCTTGCAGATGATAATGCAACCCCAAAATCTATTGGTGATGAACCCTACCAATTTTATAGTAAGTTTAATGATATTGATGTAAGTGTAGATGGGGATAGGCAAAACGGAATTGAACAGCTTATGCATTTAAAGCAACCTGATGTTATTCTTTTAGATGATGCTTTTCAACATAGAAAAGTTAAACCAGGCTATAATATTGTATTGACAAGCTACGGTGATTTGTATTGTGATGATATTGTTTTGCCAACAGGAAATCTAAGAGAGCCTAGAATAGGAGCTAAACGAGCAAATATAATTGTTGTGACCAAATGCCCAAAACATTTGTCTTGTTCGGAAAAGGAACATATTGAAAAGAGGCTAAAGCTATTAAAGCATCAACATGTTTATTTTAGTTCCATTTCATATTCGGAAATTATTTTCAGTGAAAAGAATCAAATTGTACTGAATCAAATTGTAGATAAAAAAATAACTGTAGTGACAGGAATTGCGAATCCCAAGCCATTTTTAGACTATTTGAATTCAAAATCGATAGACTTTGAGCATTTAAACTTTAAAGATCATCATGATTTTTCTTCCGCAGAAATAGAAGTATTACAACAAAAAGAAATTATTTTAACTACTGAAAAGGACTATGTAAGATTAAAATATAGTTTTCAATCTAATTCATCGCAATTGTGGTATTTGCCAATAATATTTAAAATTGAGGATGAAGATGAGTTTGATACGCAACTGTTATCTTTTATGAGCACGTTTTATTTTTAAAGAGATGAGATTGATTTTTGGTTAGCAGATAAAACGTCATATAATTTTTTCTCAAAGTCATCTTGCTTAAACGGTTTGGAAATAATATCATCAAAACCGGCTTCGTCAAACTCATGCATTTTGTCTTCTAACGTTACTGCTGTTAGCGCAAAAATAGTAAGCTCTTTGTCAAATGTCCTAATGATTTTAGTGGCTTCTAAGCCGCTAATTCCTGGCATGTGAATGTCCATTAAAACGACATTGTAGTTGTTTTTTTTGACTTTTTCTACAGCTGCTTCTCCATTATCTACGATGTCACATTTAAGATTCATCTTGCTAAGAATCTTTTTAGTGATCATTTGGTTAATCTTATTGTCTTCTACAATTAAGATTTTAATATTACTAATATCCAATTTTTTAATACTTTTAGAGTAGTCCTCTTTTTCTATTTTAACAGTTTCTGGAGTGTAGGTTAATGGGATTTCGAAAAAGAAAGTCGTTCCTTTTCCAAGCTCACTTTTTAAGTAGATTTTTCCTTTTAAGATCTCAATAAGACCTTTAACAATGGATAGACCTAAACCTGTACCACCATATTTTCTGTTAATTTGGATAGAGCCTTGTGAGAAGCTCTCGAACATATTATCTTGTTTTTCTTTAGATATACCAATACCATTGTCTTCAATTTCAAAGCGCAATGTATGATCATCACCAGTGTTCTTGATACTGTACACTCTAACCCATATATCACCATCTTTTGTGAATTTAATAGAGTTACCTATTAAATTAATAAGAATTTGAGATATTTTAAGGTTATCACCAATAAACGTTTCTGGTAAGTTAGATTGAAAATCATAGTGCATTATCGTATTGTTCTCTAATGCCTGGTTGTTAAGCGCAGAACACACGTTTTCTACTTTAGTTTTAAGGTTGAAAAGCACAGGATCTAACTCTACCTTATTGGCTTCAATTTTATTAATTTGGAGAATATCATTTATAAATGTTAACAAATAATCACCAGAGAATTTTAAAGATTTTAAATGAGGTATTTGATTTGCACTAGGTTCTTCTTCCAGAAGCATATTTGTTAAACCTGTTACAGCATACAAAGGCGTTCTTAACTCATGGGTTACTGTAGATAGAAAGTTCGCTTTAGTTTTAGAAGCCAATTCAGCTCTTTTCATTGCTTCTATTAAGTCGTCATTTTTCTCTTGAAGCATATTATTAGACTTTAGTCTAATATTATTGTTCTTGTATAACGATAGTGTTAGCAATGATAAAATTGTAATTAATGCTATACTTAGTATTGTTGTGATTTTCGCTAAGTTACTTTCAGATTCTTGGTCTTCAACTTGTTTTTTTAGTCTTTTAAATTCGTCTGCGTTCGAGGCCTCAATATAATCTTTCTGTCCTGCATGCATTATATTTGTGCGCTCAATGGTTAACATCGAGTCTGAGGTTCTTACATGTTTTACAAGATAATTATGTGCTTTTTCAAAGTCTCTAGTGTTTTGATAGATTTCACTGAGACTTAAATAGGCGTCATTAATATTATCTATTTGATTATTTGATTTAGCAACATCTAAACCTTCAAGGGCAGATGTAATACCTTGTTTGTTATTACCAAGTTGAACTAAATTTTTACTGTTGTAAATTAATGCTTTAGCTAACACATTTGTTTGATTATTTTTTTTGGCTAACACAATTGTTTTTTCAAAGAAAGACTTTGCTGTTTTGTAATCTTGTAATTTGAAATGTACTTTACCTTGGTTGAGAGTCACTTCAGGTATTTTGGCATCTAAATCGTATTCTTCAAAAAGGGTTTTTGCAGATTTGAAGTACCCCAAGGCCTCTTTGTATTCTTTTCTTCCAGCATGAAGCATGCCATTTAAGCTATACGTAATAGCAAGGTTCTCTTTATCATCTATGTCTCTTTGAATTTGTAGCGCTTTTATAAGTGATACTAAAGATTTATCAAATTCATTAATTGTAAATTGTAATTCTCCAATTTTAGCGAGTATAATACCTTGACTTTTCCTGTCTTTTAGTTGGATTGCAAGCTCTAGTGCTTTTTCAAGATTCTCAATAGAATTGAGGAAATCACCTCTCTTAAAATCAAATTCAGATTGTATTATTGTGTTTGCTATACGAAGGTTTAAAACGTCATTGTCTTCTGTATCATTATTTTGCGCTATTAGTACGCAAGAGAATAACAAGAAAAAAGTAACTAAAAAGTATTTTATTTGGGACATATTTGACCTCTTCAATTTAGACAAATATAAATGTTTATTCGATAAAGCACACTATTTTACCGATAAATTGCGTATTAAATCTAAAATTCTACTAGAATATCCAGTTTCATTGTCATACCATCCAACAATTTTGACCATGTTGCCAATAACTGAAGTCATCTGAGAATCAAATATGCAAGAATGCGTATTACCAACAATATCGATGGACACAATTGGGTCCTCTGTATATTCAATTATATTTTTTAAGTAGGTATTTGCAGCGTCTTTAAAGGCAAGGTTAATATCTTCAATAGTAACCGTTTTTTCCACATTAAACGTAATATCAGTTAATGAGCCATTAGCAACTGGTACTCTAATACCGCAACCACCAATGACGTTAGATAGCGCTGGGAAGATTTTAGTTAGTGCCTTTGCAGCCCCAGTAGTTGTAGGAACAATAGATTGTCCTGCTGCTCTTGCGCGTCTCAGATCTTTATGAGGTTGGTCATGTAAACTTTGATCTGTAGTATACGAATGGATGGTTGTTATATACGCCTGTTTTACTCCGCACAAATTGTTAAGCACAGCAATCATTGGTGCAGCATTATTTGTGGTGCACGACGCATTAGAGATAATTAATTCGGTACCATTAATATCGTTGTCATTCACGCCAACTACTACTGTTTTGATGTCGTCGTCAATAGGGGGGACAGATAACACAACCCGTTTAGCTCCATTTTTAATGTGATGCTCTAGTTCTTTGGAAGTTTTAAACTTTCCGGTAGCTTCAATAACGAAATCCACATCATAAGGTGTCCAATCAATTATACTTGGATGGTTATGATTTAGAAGCTTTATAGATCTGTTGTCTAGTATAATGCTATCTTCCGAATAAGAAATCTCATGTTTTGAAACACCATGAATACTATCATACTTTAATAAATGACTCAGTGTTCTAGCATCTGCAAGATCATTGACAGCCACAACTTGCATGTCTTCTATGTCTTGGATTAGTCTGAAAACGCGTCGACCAATTCGCCCAAAACCATTAATTGCAACACGAATCATTAGTTAATATGTTTTTGAGCTTTATAGGATGAGCGCACTAGAGCACTACTTTCTACATGACGAAACCCTAGATCAAGACCAATTTCTTTATATTCATCAAATTGATCTGGCTGGATAAATAGTTTTACAGGTAAATGCTTTTTACTAGGCTGTAAATATTGACCAATAGTTACAACATCAACATCATTTGCTCTTAAATCGTGAAGTGTTTCTATGACTTCTTCTCGAGTTTCTCCCAAACCTAACATAATGCCAGATTTAGTTCTACGTTGACCTTGCTGCTTTAAATATTTAAGCACACCTAGACTTTTGTCATATTTGGCTTGTATACGAACTTCACGTGTTAAACGTCTTACGGTTTCAATATTATGAGATACAACTTCTGGTGCGACATCGATAATTCTGTCTATGTGTTGCTCGATACCTTGAAAGTCTGGAATTAAAGTTTCTAGTGTCGTGTTTGGATTCATTCGTCTCACTGCTTTTACGGTTTCACTCCACATGATACTCCCCATATCTTTAAGGTCGTCTCGATCTACACTTGTCAAAACAGCATGCTTGATACCCATAAGCTTAATAGAACGTGCTACCTTTTCTGGTTCGTCCCAATCAACGGTTTCTGGTCGTCCTGTTTTAACACCACAAAATCCGCAGGAACGTGTACATACATTTCCTAAAATCATAAAAGTAGCTGTTCCTTCTCCCCAGCATTCACCCATGTTAGGACAACTTCCAGAAGTACATATCGTATTTAATTTGTACTTATCAACAAGGCTTCTTAATTCTGTATATTTTTTTCCTGTAGGTAATTTTACTCGCAACCATTTTGGTTTTGGTTGGCGTCCTACAATAGGTTTTGATACTGTTTCTGTATTCATCTACACATTTTTATAGATTACAAAGATACAACGTATAAAGTTAATTAGGGGTATTTGGAATGGTGAGATACCAGATACTAAAACCGATAAGGAAAAGGATTCCTAACCAGCTTAATATGTGGAGTGTGGTGCTCGGTCTCCATTGTTTTGGTGTATGTTGGCTACTAATTAATTTATAATTAATTATGGCGTAAAAAGGCGCTGTTAAAAAAGATAACACTGTCGCAATTTTAATTAATAGAATCATATCAGACTTGAAGCAGAATACAATTAAAATAGTACCTAAAATCAATATTAATATCCATAATAAATATGGTCGTTTTATAGGGGTGCTAAAAAGTAACTCGGTAGTTTTAGCCATAGCTCTTGGTGATGCATCAAGGGTTGTAAGTGTTGTGCTAAACATGGTAGTGAAAGCAGCAATAGCGATCAGTATATAGGACCAATCCCCCAAGCTGTTGGTGTATATTGAAATTAATTGATTAGAAAATTCACCAGCTTTACCGCTAAATACTTCATCACTTTCAAACATGACTAAGGCACCTAAACTTAAAAAACCTAAACCTAAAATTACGGTTGTAAAGTAGCCCACATTAAAATCGAAAAGCGTTGACTTGACGGTGTATTTTTTATCATTTTTTTGTTTTTCTATAGCCCACAAAGAATGCCAAACTGAAATATCTAATGGTGCTGGCATCCAACCCATAAATGCAATTAAGAACCCAAACTCTAATGCATTTGGAAATACCTGAGTCAAAGATGGAGGTTCATTTGAATTTTGAAAAGCCAAAAAAACAGCAACTACGGTACTAATGGTTAGGGTGATGATAATAAACTTCATGAGCTTATCTAAAAAATTATATTTACCAATAATTAAAATAGAAAAACATATAGATAAGATAATGACTGTCCAAATTTCTATAGAGATGAAATCACCAAAAATAGAAGTCGCTAGTCCAGCGGTGACCACTGTTACTGCAGTTTGAATGGTGAACATTGTTGCAAACGTTAAAACGAAGTACGCAATCAAAACCCCTTTACCGAGTTTTCTATACCCATCTAGAAGTGTTTCGCCAGTTGCCATTGCATAACGTGGGCCAAATTGAAAAAATGGATATTTAAAAATATTTACTACTAATAAAGCCCAAATGAGGCCAAAGCCAAAGTCTGCACCAGCTCTTGTAGATTGTACCAGATGAGAAACACCTATGGCAGCTCCTGCAAATAATAAACCTGGACCTATTTTTTTTAGATTAAAGGTCATTATTTTTTCTTAATAATTTCTGCTAATAGTTTTTTAGCGCGCAAAAGCTTCACTTTGATGTTATTCATAGGTTCATTTAATTGTTCAGAGATTTCCTTATAACTCAATTCTTGGAAGTATCTTAAGTTAATCACTTCTTGATAGTGAGGTTTTAGTTTTTTAATATCTCTAAGTAATTTTGCTAAATTTTGTTCGGTTATAAGTTTGTCTTCGGGAGATGGTGACTCGTCAATAATACTGTAATATTCATTATCTTCATCGGTATTAGATTGGCTAATAATAATTGATTTTTGTTGTCGCACTAAATCAATATGAATGTTTTTAGAGATAGTAATTAACCATGTTTTAAATTCATACGTGTCATTGTAAGTATGAATTTTATCAAATGCTTTTGAAAAGGTCTGAATGGTGATATCTTCTGCGTCAATTTCGTTTTCGGTACGTTTTAATTGAAATCCGTAGACGGTATTCCAATAGGTGTCTAATAAGAAATTATAAGCTATTTGTTCATTCTTCTTAGCTTTTAGGATCGCGTCTTTTACTTCCAAAGTTTTGGTTTTGATGAGAGATTTTGTATAAATATAAAGAATTGAACAATAATTAATAGCAATTCTAAGAATGGAGTGTAAATGATTAAGCTTTTTTCGTCAAGCTTTGCAGATGCATAGTATAGCGTCGTGTATTGAACGATAAAGCGTAATAATACTAATCCCAAGACAACCTCCCAACGATACAATAGAACTAATAGCGCTATAGCTAATACCCAAAATAGAAATTGTGAACAGTAAAATAATGAGAGTAATATTTTATGTTTTAGCTTGTAATGTGAAGCAGAACTTATGTGTCTTCTTTTTTGTAAACACCAAGATTTGAATGTTTTCTTCGGAATAGACTCTGTAAAACTACTTTTTGAAATACAAATTGTTGTATTTTTTTTTGTGGACATCTGGTTTACGAATAAATCATCGTCACCAGACTTTATATTCATGTGACTCACGAAACCGTTAGCTTCAAAAAAAAGCTCTTTTTTGTAGGCTAAATTTCTGCCTACACCCATATACGGTAACCCTATAGTTGTGTATGAAAAATATTGTACAGCAGTCATAAAAGTTTCGAACCTAATGAGTAGGTTTAAGAGTGATCCTTTTATTTTGTGATACGGTCCATAGCCCAAGATAATTGATTTTTCGGAGTCTAATCGAGCGCTCATTTCATGGATCCAATGCTTAGACGTCGCTTTGCAATCTGCATCTGTAAATAGTAAAGTATTATATTTGGTTGCTTTAATACCTAATGTTAGTGCGTATTTTTTATTTCCCCAAAATTTTTCTACAGGTTTTACATTTACAATTTTTATGTGTTCATTGTCGTTTCTGAAAGCTTCCATAACTTCCAAAGTCTTATCTGAAGAACTGTCGTTTATGAGCACAACCTCAAAAGCTGGGTAAGACTGAGATAGTATTGATGGTAAGTTTTTTTTTAAATTTTCAGCCTCATTTTTTGCGCATATAATAACAGAGACTGGTTGGTTTGAATTAGAGACTGTTTTTTGTTTTATTACTGCAAATTTTCCGAAGATAAAACCATAGAAAATAATTTGAATCCCAACAATAACAGTTAGAGCGTAGAAGAGAACCTCAAAAATAACCATTAACTATGACGCGTGTTGGGGTTCATCACAGTTTTCAAATTCATCAGCAGATTTCCCGCAGAAACCACATGCTTCACCTTCCTGATTAAGCATAGGATTTTGACTAGCACATGTGCCGGCAAATTTACCGTCTTTTTTAGCCCAAATTTTAATTGCAATTCCTGCAACACCAATGCCTAAAAGGATGAATGTAATTAATAAAAGTTTCATTTAAATGTCATTTAGTTACGCAAAGATAAAGATTTCGAATGTTTTTAGGTTTTATTTGAGTGTAATAATTATTAATAAAAAATGAAATGTGACTTTAATATTTAGTTGAGTGTCATATATTTATGTGAATTAAATTATTACTAACTAATATCATTTATTATGAAAAAATTATTAGCAGAGTTCTTTGGAACATTTTGGCTTGTATTTGGAGGTTGCGGTAGTGCAGTTTTTGCTGCTGCTTTTCCAGAATTAGGAATTGGATTTGTTGGAGTTTCTCTAGCATTTGGTTTAACAGTATTAACTATGGCTTTTGCTGTAGGGCATATTTCTGGTGGACACTTTAATCCTGCAGTATCTTTAGGATTATGGGCAGCTGGGAAGTTTCCTGCAAAAGATTTGATTGGCTATATCATTGTACAAGTTATAGGTGCTTGTGCAGCAGCAGGAGCTTTATATTTGATTTTGACTGGAAAGTCTGATTTTGTAGATATTGGGGGCTTTGCCTCTAATGGTTATGGAGAATTATCTCCTGGTGGTTTTAGTATGACCTCTGTATTAGTAGCTGAGTTTTTATTAACTATGTTTTTCTTGCTAATTATTTTAGGAAGTACTAACGTTAGAGCTCCTAAAGGGTTTGCTCCAATAGCAATTGGTCTTGGTTTAACACTAATACATTTAATTAGTATTCCAATTTCTAATACATCTGTAAATCCTGCACGTTCTACAAGTCAAGCTCTTTTTGCTGGTGGAGAATTCACAGCTCAATTATGGTTGTTTTGGTTAGCTCCAATAGCAGGTGCAATTGTTGCAGGGCTTATTCATAAAGCATTTTTAGATAAAGAGTAACACTTTTATGTCAGTGCGCAAAAAAAAAAGCCACTTTTGATAACTCAAAAGTGGCTTTTTAGTTTATTAAATTTACTATTAATTATTTTTACTTTTTAATGCTATTTGTGCAACCGGTTCTTCATTACTGTTTGTTATGCCATTCTTCCTACTTCCAATTCTAATACTTAAACCAAGTGCGTTTTCCATATATGGTAAGGCTTGCATCTTCCTTTCAGATGGATCTATAATACCAAGACTAACAAGGTCTTCTTCCATTTGCGCCCAGACTTCATAAAATTGATCTTCACCTAGTTGTGGTAACGATACAACATCAATCATAGACGTTTTGTCAACTGTATTGATATAGGCCACAGTTTTTAAGTTTTTAGCCCGAGCATTCCCTCTAAATACATATTTTTCAGTCTCAGGATTATTTAATTTCATAAACTGAAGCATCAAATCATCAAGTTTTTGATTGTTGATTGCTATGTCACTTCTTAGGTCAAATATCTCATCTACAACAGCTTGGTTCTCAATAAGTAACTCTTGATTTTGATCATACATCATATAAGATGCACCAGCAAAAAGAAGAGCAACTATACTAGCAGCAATACTATACCATGGTGTTCTTCTATGCGATTTATTCATTTGTATCACAGAATTAGTATCTTGTTCAACGTTATTTAAAATAGCGTCCAAAATAAATTTAGGAGCTTCTACAGCATCTGCTTTGGCTAATATCTCAAGGTTACTTTGTAATCTTAAATATTCGCTTTTCACTTCTGGGTAGGTATCAATATAAAGCTCTGCTTTCAGGCATTCTGACGCAGAGGTTTCATCTAGAATGTACTTGTCAAGTACACCAGATTCAAAAAATGTATGTAGTCTTTTTTCCATTTTTAAATGTTTTCTGGATTGTAAACCTTTCTAAGTTCTCGTAATCCAATTTTTAATCTAGACTTTATAGTACCTAACGGGATCTCTAATTCATTACTAGCTTCTTGCTGAGTCATACCCTCAAAAAATAAGGCTCTCAAAACGATTTGATACTTTTCTTCTAGTCGTGCAACGTGCTCCTTTAAATCCAAAACATCTTGGTTTAAGTTTGCTGTCGGCAAGATATATACGTTCGATTTATCGATTTGGACTTCTTTTTCAAATCTATTATTAAAACTTCTTAATTTATCAATGGCAGTATTTTTAGCAATTCTGAAGAGCCACGTGAATAATTTAGCCTTTTTTGAATCGTACTTTTTAGCATTTTTCCAAACTTTAATAAATGTTTCTTGAAGTGCGTCTTGAGCTAATTCTTCATTTATAGTTACTTTTAAAATGACACCATAGAGACTGTCTGAATAATTTTCATAAAGAAGATTAAGTGCTCTTTTATCGCCCTTTGCGAGTAATTCTACTATTTTATGTTCTAATGATGTGCTCAAAAATTCTAAATTAAATAATCTTTTATTAAAATTAGATTTTGAAACGTCTAAAATTTCGTTTCATGCGTATAAAACTTAAGTAATAAATATAGTACAATAATACTAAAACAAAATTTAATACATTAACTTATAATTTCTGTGGAATAGAATCTTTTTTTTTTCAAAAGGAAAATTGATTAATAGCATTATCAAGACTATTCTGTAGTAAATATTAGCCTTATTAGCGTGAGGCTTTTTTTATATAATATTTACTTCTGCTTCAATAGGAATTCCAAAGATTCTTGCGACTGTTTTTTGGATTAATTTAGAAAGTTCAAAGATGTCCTTTCCGCTTGCGCCACCATAATTGACTACCACTAGAGCTTGTTTTTTGTGAACACCATAGTTGCCAAATCTTTTTCCCTTAAAGCCAGCTTGTTCTATAAGCCATCCTGCTGGAACTTTTATCTCGGTTTCTGAAACTATATAATGAGGCGCGTCAGGAAAATTATTCTGCAGTTTTAAAAATGCTTCTTTTGAAATTACTGGGTTTTTAAAAAAACTTCCAGAATTTCCAATCTCTTTTGGGTTTGGGAGTTTACTTTCTCTAATAGCAATGACTGCTTTAGAAACATCTTGAATCGTAGGTTGATTTATGCTGTTGTCTTCTAGTTCTGAAGTAATTGCCCCATAATTAGTGTGAAGTTTATGCTCGTTTGTGGTTAATTTAAAGGTAACGTTTATTATAATATATTTACCTTTAACGTCTTGTTTGAAAATCGAATTTCGATAGCCAAACTTACAATCAGTATTGGTGAAGGTTTCAATCGCCAAAGTTTCTAAATTAAGGGCTTCACAAGCGTGAAATGTATCTTTTAATTCCACACCATAAGCACCTATATTTTGAATAGGACTCGTGCCAACATTACCAGGTATGAGTGATAAATTCTCTAAACCTCCAAAGTTGTGCTCTAATACCCAAAGCACAAATTCATGCCAGTTTTCTCCAGCTTGGCATTGCACTAAGACTTCATTTTCAGTATGCTCTATTACAGTTTTGCCTTTAAGATTTAAATGAATGACTAATGCATCGATATCTTTGGTAAGCAACATATTGCTGCCTCCTCCTAAAATGAATTTCTGTGGAAATTTTTCCGAAGAAAACACCTTTTTTAAGTCCTCAACCGAGGAGATTGATATAAAGTATTTCGCCTTTACATCAATCCCAAAGGTGTTATAAGGTTTTAAAGATATGTCATTTTGTACGTTCACTAGTCTTTATAAACTTTTAGAGCTTCTTTAATAATGTGTACTGCCTTTATTAACTTTTCTGTATTTAAAACATAAGCAATTCTAATTTGGTTTAAGCCAACACCAGGCGTACTATAGAAACCTGCAGCAGGAGCTACCATTACTGTTTCGCCATCCACATCAAAAGACTCTAAAAGCCACTTTGCAAAAGCATCACTATCTTTAATTGGTAATTGCGCAATACAATAAAAGGCACCTTTAGGTTTGGCAACTTGTACACCTTCAATTTTGTTTAATTCTTCTATTAAAACATTACGCCTTTTTACGTACTCTACGATAACGTCGTCAAAATAGCTTTGTGGTGTATCTAAAGCTGCTTCACTAGCGATTTGGGCCAATGTTGGCGGACTTAATCGTGCTTGTGCAAATTTTAGAGCAGTTGTGATAACCTCTTTGTTTTTTGATACTAAGCAACCAATACGTGCACCACACATGCTGTATCGTTTTGATACAGAGTCAATAACTATGGCGTAATCTTCTAATCCTTCTTCTTGGAGAATAGAGCGATGTGTGGCGCCATCGTAAGCAAACTCTCTATAAACTTCATCAGCAATTAAAAACAGATCGTGTTTTTTTACGATGTTTGCTAGTTTCTTTATTTCTTCTTCGGAATACAAGTAACCGGTTGGATTACCTGGGTTACAAATAAGAATAGCTTTGGTCTTTGGGGTTATTAGTTTTTCAAATTCCTCTATTGGAGGTAATGCGAAATTATCTTCAATTTTAGAAATCACCGGAACAACCTTAACACCAGACGCTGTTGAAAACCCATTGTAGTTGGCATAAAATGGTTCAGGGATTATGACTTCATCATTAGTATCCATAACACTACCAAAGGCAAATAAAAGCGCTTCACTACCACCTGTAGTCACGATGATGTCATCATGTTTAACATGAATATCGTTTTTAGCATAGTACTTAGCTATTTTTTGTCTGTAAACTTCAGAACCTTCAGACCTAGAGTAGGCCAGAATGTCTAACGAATTCTCTCGAACCGCATCCATTGCTATTTGAGGTGTTTTAATATCTGGTTGACCAATATTTAAGTGATAAACTGTTTTTCCTTGTTTGTATGCATTTTCAGCGAAAGGAACTAGCTTACGTATTGGAGATTCGGGCATTGAAACTCCTTTATTAGAAATTTGTGGCATGTTATTTAGTTTAAAAGTGTAAAGTTCTGAAATTAATCTTAATTTTTATTTAAAACTATGGTAAAAAACAAACAATGAAATAAAGAGTTGTAACTTAGTATGTATACTTATGATATTGACTAGAAAAATAGATTTTTTTACTTGGATTATGCTTTTAAGCATAACATTCTCTTTTGGTCAAAGCCAATTTAATATTCCAGGAAAGCAAAAAGATAAGATTAGATTTAAATTCATTAACAATCTTATTGTAATACCAGTAGAAATAAATGGTGTTGAATTGTCTTTTTTATTAGATACAGGTGTAAGTAAACCTATCTTATTTAATATTACTAATACAGACTCTCTACAAATGAATAATGTAGAGACTATATTTTTACGTGGTCTTGGATCAGGAGAAACGGTTAGAGCGCTTCGATCAAAGAATAATTTTTTAAAAATTGGTAACGCTGTAAATGTTAATGAAGAACTTTTTGTAGTCTTTGACCAAGATATAAATTTCACTCCTTCACTGGGTATCCCTATTCATGGTATTATTGGTTATAGTTTGTTTAAAGATTTTGTAGTAGAAATTAATTATAAATCTAGCGTCCTTACTTTAAATAAGAAAGAAAGCTACACGTATAAGTCTTGTAGGAAGTGCGAAACATTTCCGCTCTCATTTCATAATAACAAACCTTATATTGATGGAGAAGTCACCTTAGGCACCGACACACTGCCTGTGAAATTATTAATAGATACGGGGAGTAGTGATGCTTTATGGTTGTTTGAAGATGATAGATATGGTATTACTGCAGAAAATAATAATTATTTCCATGACTTTTTGGGAAGGGGATTGAGTGGTAATGTGCATGGTAAACGATCTAAAATTTCAGCCTTCAAGCTTAAAGACTTTACTCTGAAAGATGTGAATGCTGCATTTCCAGATTCATTGGCTATCAAATATGCTAAAAAAGTTGAAAATAGAAATGGGAGTCTTTCTGCCGAAATTTTAAGACGATTCAACATTATATTTGATTATCAAGGCGCTAAAATAACACTTAAAAAGAATAGTAATTTTAAGGCTGACTTTCGCTACAATAGAAGTGGTATTGTTTTGGAGCAGCGCGGTTTTCGAGTAGTAAGGGAAACTGTAGATAATAATACATTTGGTAATTATGGGCAATCAAATAAAGATAATATCACTATTTCAACAGTACAAACATATCGTGTGGATTTAAAACCTGCATATACTATTGTTGAAGTTAGAGAAAATTCTCCAGCTCAAAAGGCGGGTTTACGCAAAGATGATATCCTCTTATCTATTAATGGTAAGAAAGCCTATCAACTTAAATTACAAGACGTAACAAACTATTTTAGAGGCGAAATCGGAAAAAAAATTAGGCTTAAAATAGAAAGAGCAAAACGAGTTTTGGGCATTGAGTTTCAATTGGAAGATGTATTCAAAAAAAAAGAACTCCCTAATTAGAGAGTTCTTTTAAAATATTTTGAGTGTAATGTTTCTATTGCTCCATTACGCTTTTCGTTGTTTTTTCCAAAACATTAGTCTTACTTGAATCTACAACTAAACCTTTAATCTTTAAAGCTACATTTGGAGTATCTGCATTAGAGGTTACTGTAATTGTTTTTCTAATAGGATTAACTCTATTTGTGTCATATTTAACTTCAATCTTTCCAGTTTCACCAGGTAAAATCGGGCCTTTTGGTTTTTTAGGTACCGTACAACCACAAGTTGATTTTACGTTTGATATAATTAAAGGTGCGTTTCCCGTATTTGTGAATTCAAATATTCTCACACCATCAGAACCTTTTTCTATGGTCCCGTAATCTATTACGTCTGTTTTGAATTCTATTTTTGCTGTCTTCTCTTGAGCCATTGCTCCAAGGCTAATAAAAGCTATACATAAAATTGCTGCTAATTTTTTCATCATTTTTATTTTTAAAATTGATTGTATCAAAACTACTATCTTTTTAGCATATGGCAAAATAAATTAGATGTATGACCTTATAATTAACATTAATTACGATTTAGGTGGTCATTATTTCTTGTATTCATCTTGCAAAAAAAGAAATATAAGTACTTTTGTGAGTTATAACGCAAAAACAATACCAAAGCATGGGAATTCCATCAAAATATTTAGCACAAGCAGTAGAAGATAAGTGGTACGACTACTGGATGACACATAATTATTTTCATTCTACTCCAGATGAGAGAGAACCTTATACAATTGTAATTCCGCCACCTAACGTGACAGGTGTTTTACATATGGGGCACATGTTGAATAATACTATTCAGGATGTTCTCATTCGTAGAGCACGTTTACAGGGAAAAAATGCGTGTTGGGTTCCTGGAACTGATCACGCCTCTATTGCTACAGAAGCTAAAGTAGTGGCGAAGTTAAAAGCTCAAGGTATTGATAAAAACGACTTGACTCGTGAAGAATTCTTAGAGCATGCTTGGGAATGGACTGAGGAATATGGAGGTGTCATTCTAGAACAATTGAAAAAGTTAGGTTGCTCATGTGATTGGGATCGTACAAAATTTACGATGGATGATGATATGAGTGAAGCTGTAATCAAAGTATTTGTTGATTTGCACAACAAAGGTTCAATTTATAGGGGCTATCGTATGGTGAATTGGGATCCAGAAGCCAAAACGACTTTGTCTGATGAAGAGGTTATACATGTAGAAAAAGAAGGATTACTCTATTATTTAGAATACAAAATAGAAGGTAGTAACGAGAAACTAACAATTGCAACAACACGGCCAGAAACCATTTTTGGAGATACTGCAATTTGCATCAATCCAACAGATGAACGTTTTATGCACTTAAAAGGTAAGAAAGCTATTGTTCCAATCTGCGGAAGGGTGATTCCTATCATAGAAGATGAATATGTGGATTTAGAGTTTGGGACAGGTTGTCTAAAAGTAACACCTGCTCACGATGAGAATGATAAAGTTTTAGGAGATACTCATAAATTAGAGGTTATTGATATTTTTAATGATGATGCGACTTTGAATAGCTTCGGAATGCACTTTGAAGGACAAGATCGTTTCGTCGTTAGAAAAGCAGTAACGAAAGAGCTGGAAACTTCTGGTGTTTTGATAAAAACCGAAAGTCATATTAATAAAGTAGGAACCTCTGAGCGTACAAAAGCAATTATAGAACCTCGATTGAGTGATCAATGGTTCCTTAAAATGGAAGATTTAGCAAAGCCCGCAATTGATGCGGTCTTAAAAACTGGTGAAGTAAAGTTGTTTCCGAAGAAATTTGAAAACACCTATAGACATTGGATGGAGAATATTCGGGATTGGAATATCTCACGTCAATTACTTTGGGGACAACAAATTCCTGCCTATTTCTATGGTGTAGGTAAAGAAGATTATGTTGTAGCAGAAAATAGTGAAGATGCAGTAAAGCTCGCAAAAGTAAAAGCTAACAATCCAGAGCTAATAGCTAGCGGTTTGAGGCAAGATACAGATGCCCTAGATACATGGTTTAGCTCATGGTTATGGCCAATGAGTGTTTTTGATGGAATTAGAAATCCAGAAAATGAAGAAATAAAGTACTATTATCCAACAAACGACTTAGTAACAGGGCCAGATATTTTATTCTTTTGGGTAGCGCGAATGATAGTTGCAGGTTATGAGTATAAAGATGAGAGGCCTTTTGAAAATGTATATCTCACAGGTTTAGTAAGAGATAAGCAACGACGAAAAATGTCTAAATCTTTAGGTAATTCTCCAGATGCTTTAAAACTCATTGAACAATACTCCGCAGATGGTGTGCGTGTAGGGTTGTTGTTGAGCTCTGCTGCAGGAAATGATTTGATGTTTGATGAGTCTCTTTGTCAACAAGGTAAAGGGTTTTCTAATAAAATCTGGAATGCCTTTCAATTGACAACATTATGGGAGGTCTCAGATATTGAACAACCAAATTCGAGTATAATAGCATTAGATTGGTATGAAGCAAAGTTTCAATCCACATTGGTTGAAATAGAAGATCACTTTAGTAAGTATAGACTTAGTGATGCATTAATGTCAATTTATAAATTAATCTATGATGATTTCTGTGGATGGCTGCTAGAAATGGTGAAGCCAGCTTATCAACAACCTATTGATGCTAAATCATATAGTCGTGTCATGACTATTTTTGAGGAAAACTTAAAAATAATACATCCATTTATGCCATTTTTAACTGAAGATATTTGGCAGTACATTAAAAAACGTTCTCCAAAAGAAGCGTTGATTGTCGCAGAGTGGCCTAAAGTAAAACCTATTAATGAAACATTAATTTCAGAATTTGGTTTTGCATCGGAAGTTATTACGGGAATTAGAAATATTAGAACTCAAAAAAATATTGCCTTTAAGGATGCTATAGGGTTTGCTGTAGTAAATAATGAAAATAGATCATCCACGTTTGATGAGGTTATTTCTAAATTGGGTAATCTTAATAGTTTCGAATATGTTACAGAACCTGTTGAAGGTGCTTTAACTTTTCGTGTAAAATCTAATGAGTATTTCATCCCAATGGAAGGAAGTATTGATGTGGAAGCAGAGGTTATTAAATTAACCGAAGAGTTAAACTACACAGAAGGTTTTTTGAAATCTGTACAAAAAAAATTATCAAACGAACGTTTTGTGGCGGGAGCACCAGAGCAAGTGGTGGCCTCAGAAAAGAAAAAAGAAGCAGATGCTTTGGCTAAGATAGAAACTATAAAAAATAGTTTATCTAGTTTAAGCTAACATGGTAAAGACATTAAAAAAGTCATAGGTACTATGGCTTTTTTTGCATAATTATTATTAATGCATATCATAAAAAACATATATAAAAATATATGTAAGTATCTGTTTATATTTGTAATATCATAATCGATTACACTCATGGGAATAAGTTGTAAAAGAAAGTAATTGAGAATTAAAATATTATTAATTAGGTGGAGTTGGCTAAGTATTAATAGAAATTTTCATAAATAGCATTTGTTTTAGAATTAATTTTTAAAGAGTTTTAATTTTTTAAATAATAATGCGTACTAGACACTAAGTAATAGTTGAAAAACCACTGTTATTTGGTGTCTTTTTTGTTCAATTATATGTAAACGACTTGTATTGTATTGGTGTGTTTTTGTATAAATAATATTTATACAATTCATAAGAATCATTTATAATGATGAATGAAAGTAATATCCTACCTTTACGAGGGGAATAATTGCAAAAAGGAAAATTATTGAAAATTTAAGTTATTTAAATTTGTTTGAATTAGCCAATGAAAACTTATTAAAATGACCGATTTCCTCAACTAGCATTAATTAATGAGAATTAAATTCAATCGTTTGATTTTTAAATGTTAATGTAGATAAAACACCAGGTAATATTAAATAGTTCACTATTTAAATATATTGCTTGGTTTTTTTTCTAATTATATTAGAAATAATTTAAACCCATATTTCTATTATATTTCAAACAAATACGTCTTTAAAAGTCAATAGTTATTCCTGTAGTAATTATAGAGTTTGTTTTATTACCACTCATTAATCTTATTGCTATCTAACTTCACAAAAATAAAGAGTAAAATTGTAAAGCCCCAAAGGCCGGAGCCTCCATAACTAAAAAAGGGTAATGGTATTCCAACAGTTGGGATTAACCCCATGACCATGCCTGTGTTTATAGTAAAATGTATAAACAAAATTGAGGCGACACCATAACCATAAACACGACTAAATTGTGATTTTTGAGCTTCTGCAAGATAGAGCACTCTAATAATTAAAGCCATAAATAGGATAATAACAAATGTGCTGCCAAGAAAACCCCATTCTTCACCAACTGTACTAAAAATATAGTCGGTATGTTGCTCTGGTACAAATTTCCCAGTTGTTCTTGTACCTTGAAGAAACCCTTTTCCTGTCCACCCTCCAGAGCTAATAGCTTGCTCAGATTGAATTAGGTTATATGCTTCTTCTTTTTTCATTCTTTCTAGTTTTGTAGGATCTTTTTCCAAACGTAACCAAAGACTTATTCTATTTTGTTGATGAGGTTTTAAAACATGTTCATAAAATAGTCGTACACCTGCAGAAAATGTAATGCAAACTAACAATACAACAACAGATTGAATAATTGAGCCTCGTTTTTTTCTTCGGAAAAAGTAAATACTAAAAATTACTAAGGTTGCTACTATTCCTGATATTAGAATCCCAAACTTTAAAGCTAAAACTGCAAGTGCAATAGCAGATATTGCAATTGCTAAATACATTTGCTGCAGTCCTTCGCGATAAAAAACAAAGAAAAATGACGCATATACAATCGTACTTCCTGCATCATTTTGTAAGAGTATTAAAACTGCTGGCACAAAAATGAGCGCAACTGCTTTTAATTGATCTTGTATGGTTGACATATTGGTTTGAAGATCGCTCATGTATTTTGCTACAGCCAAAGCAGTTGCAAATTTAGCAAACTCACTCGGTTGTATGGTCATGCTACCAATTCCGTACCAAGATCGTGCACCATTCACATCTTTTCCGAAGATAAACAAGCCGACAAGCGCCAACATAGCGACCATATAAATCACACTGGCAAACCGTTCATAGAACTTGGCTTCTACTGACAGAATTAGGATAATAAGAACAAAAGTTAGACCTATAAAAACACCATGTTTTCCGTATAATTGGCTCATGTCAAAATAGTTAACTATTTCGCCCTCGTGAGATGCAGACATAATATTAAGCCATCCAAAACCAACAAGCAGTAAAAATAATACAATTGTAATCCAATCAAAACCAAAGCCTCTATGATGCTCTCTACTGTGCATGTTTATAATTTAGGTCTGTTTATGTTGATATTAATGGAATTGTCAAGATCATCATCTTTTGGTGCTTGTGTTTTGTCAATAACCTGTAGTGTGGTTTCTCCATTAATTTTAAAAGGTTCACCGGAGTATGGCTTAGCATATTCATTTTCTAAACTGTGTGTTAGAATCCAATTCTCCATATCTGTTCTAGTAATTTCTTTATTGATGTATTTTTCTATCATTAGACTTGCCATTCTTCCAGCAAATCGACTTCCCCAGTATCCGTTTTCTACAAAAACTGCTATCGCAATTTTTGGGTTATCCTTTGGAGCAAAAGCTACAAAAATCGAATGATCTGTCAATTGAGTTTTAACGCTGTCAATTTTAACAAAATTCTCTGCAGTTCCTGTTTTTCCGCAGATTTCTATTCCTGGAATACGAAGACTGGCAGCAGTTCCTTTATTATACACATCAAACATGCCTTGAACTACGGGTTCAAAGTGTCGTTTATCTATAGTTGTTTGTCTTCGGGTTGTATATTTCTTTGGTATGGTGTCGCCTTCAATTTCTTTTATAATATGAGGCGTATAGTAATACCCTCGATTTCCAATGGCAGCAGCCATATTTGCGAGCTGTATTGGAGTGGCCTCGACTTCACCCTGGCCAATTGCATTAGAAACCACATAAGTTGAACCCCAGCGATTATCTCCGTAGGCTCTGTCGTAATAATCACCATTTGGAATTCTTCCTTTTTGACCAACAGGTAAGTCATAACCTAGGTAATCTCCGAGTCCAAAACTTTTTGCGTGGTCTGCCCAAATATTCATGCCTTTTCCAGCATCTGGATACTTATCAATTATTTTACGATAGGCAGTTACAAAATAAGCATTACAGGATTGTGAAATCCCAGAGTTCATATTAACTGGGCTTTTGTGGTGGTGACAACCCGTTAGTTTTCTACTGCCGTAGTAATAACCCATTCTGCATGATACATTTTCAGCAGGAGTCATAACATCTTCTTGAAGTGCTATGAGTGCATTGATTACCTTAAAAGGAGATCCTGGAGGATATTGAGCTTGTAGTCCTCTATCAAATAACGGTTTAGCAACGCTATCACGATACAATTTTGTGAAATTTTTAGAACGATTTCGCCCTACTAATAAATTTGGATTATAACTAGGCCCAGAAACCAAAGCCAAAATCTCACCATTAGATGGGTCAATGGCAACCATGCCTCCTCTTTTATTGGTCATTAAAAGCTCGCCATATTTTTGAAGTTCTACATCAATAGTGATCTTGATATCTTTTCCAGGTTGTGGTAGCGTATCGTAATTACCATTTTTGTATGGACCAATGATTTTATTAAATCTATCTTTTTGACTAAACTTGATTCCTTTTTTACCTCGTAAAATATCTTCATAAGATAATTCCACTCCTTGTCTCCCAATTAAATCCCCTAAAGTGTAATAAGGTTTTTTAGTAATATCACGTTGAGCTACTTCTCCTAAATCTCCTAAAACATTCGCTCCAATAGAAGTTTGATAATTACGTAATGATCTTTTTTGGATATAGAATCCATCAAATTTCCGCATTTTTTCTTGAAGAACTGCATAATCTTTTTTTGATAATTGCGGTACAAAAGGAGATGGTAATCGGGTTGAGTAATTTTTAGCTCTATTGTATTTTTTTATAAAATCTTCTTTTGTGATTTTTAGAAGTCGACAAAATTCTAAAGTATCTAGAGCCTCAACTTCTCTTGGGATAACCATGACATCATAAGATGGCTGATTGGCTACTAATAGTTTCCCGTTTCTATCATAGACGTATCCGCGTTTTGGATAGTCAAACTCTTTTAGAATTGCAGTATCTTCATACAGGCTATATGTTTCTTTTTTATAGACTTGTAGATAAAATAAACGTGAAATAAATAGGAGTCCAACGAAAATAACGGTTAATAAAAGTAGAATTTTTCTCATCGCTGTTTGTTACTAAAAAGCACTGAAATTAGTGCACAGAGGATAATAGTAAAAATACTAGAAAATAACGTCTTTTGTAATACTAATAGTATATTTGAAATGTTAAAAATTTCCATTAGAAACATAATGAAGTGGTGAATAACAATGAGGATAGAGAAGTAGATAACTCTATTGCGAAATTCTGTGTTATTAAATTTAATACTTTGGTGCTCATAAACCATTCCAAATGCAAATTTTAAAACAGGTGGTCTTATAAATGCTATTGTAACGCAAGCTGCTGCATGCACACCTCCAGAGTTTGAAAATAGATCTACGAATAAACCTAGTATGAAGCTTAAGAATATAAAAAGTGTTCTGTTGTTATTTGCGGGGAATAATAATATAAATAAAATATAAGGATATGGGTTTATAGAACCCATAAAATTGATATTACTAAATACAAGAACTTGAGCCAGTATCAATATTACGAACCTAATGATGTTATTTATGTTTACACTATTCATCAATTGGGTTTTCTAGATGTTTTATTTCTTCGGAATCTAAATTCTCAATGACATAGACATGCGACAGGTTTGTCATGTCATTAAATAATTTGACCTGTATAGTATACGTATCGCCACTAATGTCTAAAACAAAGGAGTCAATTGTACCAATTAATATCCCTTTTGGGAAGATTGTTGATTGCCCACCTGTCATAATGGTATCACCTACTTTTACAGAAGCAAATTTTGAGATGTCTGTTAATTGAACTGTTGCAGCACCCGATTTCCCGTCCCATTTTAATGATCCTATTTGATTTGATGATTTGAGTTGCGCGTTAATTCTACTTTTTGTGTTTAGAATAGATAGGATTCTACCATAGCCATTTGATGTGTTATCAATAATACCGACGATCCCTTTTGATGTAATGACTCCAAAATCTTCCCTAACTCCAGATTTCTCACCTTTATTAATGGTCAAATAGTTTTTAGAGGACGCATAGTTGTTATTAATGATTTTTGCTGATTGAATTTTATAGCGACCATTATAAGAAACACTGTCAATTATAGAATTGGTTGCAACAATAGAATCACCTGAATTTAGAATTTGGGAACGCAACTTATTGTTTTCATCAACAAGAATATCGTTTTGTTCATTTAAATCAAAATAATTTGAAATACCACTAGCAGATTCGTAAACACAACCTGTTAGGAAATTAGCAGAGTTTATAAATTTACTTTTGTGATAGGAATGTGATTGTATAGTTAATCCTAAAGAAATAACAAACAGCAATAGAAACAAAAGGAAGGTCTTGTTTCTAATGACAAAGTTTATAATTTGTTGCATGCTATGTAGGTCTTGCTATTCTCTTTATTTTATCAATACACTTTTAAATTTGGCTAGATTTTTTAGTGCAATTCCTGTTCCACGAACAACTGCTCTTAAAGGGTCTTCTGCGATATAAACTGGTAAGTCAGTTTTTTGAGATAAACGTTTATCTAAACCTCTTAACATAGATCCACCACCTGCTAAATAAATACCAGTATTGTAAATATCTGCAGCTAATTCTGGAGGCGTTTGTGATAGGGTTTCCATTACAGAATCTTCAATTCTTAATATAGATTTGTCTAATGCTTTTGCAATTTCACGATAAGAAATCTGAACTTGCTTAGGTTTTCCAGTCAATAAATCACGTCCTTGAACACTCATTTCTTCTGGTGGCATGTCTAAATCTTCTGTAGCAGCACCAATTTGGATTTTTATCTTTTCCGCAGTACGATCACCAACATATAAATTATGTTGTGTACGCATGTAATAAATAATATCGTTTGTAAATACATCACCTGCAACCTTAACAGATTTATCGCAAACAATTCCGCCAAGCGCAATAACTGCGATTTCTGTAGTACCACCTCCAATATCAACAATCATGTTTCCTTTTGGTTGCATGATATCTATACCAATACCAATAGCTGCTGCCATTGGCTCATGTATTAGGTATACCTCTTTACCGTTGACACGTTCACAAGATTCTTTTACTGCTCGCATTTCTACTTCTGTAATTCCCGAAGGAATACATACGACCATTCGTAATGCAGGTGTAAATAATTTCTTTTTTAATGCAGGAATGTTCTTTATAAATAAACTTATCATTTGCTCAGAAGCATCAAAATCTGCAATTACACCATCCTTCAATGGTCTAATTGTCTTAATGTTTTCGTGAGTTTTACCTTGCATCATGTTGGCTTCTTTTCCAACTGCAATTATTTTTCCAGAAATTCTATCTCTCGCAACAATTGACGGACTATCAACTACGACCTTGTCGTTGTGTATAATAAGCGTATTTGCAGTTCCTAAATCTATGGCTATTTCTTCGGTTAAGAAATCAAAAAATCCCATGTGTTATTCTAAGTATTATGAGGGTGTTATTGTATTCAGTTCTGATGTGATGTAAAAATAGTAAAACTTACTAGATATTTACGGTTTATTTTTATTTCAATTTATATGAAAGCTAAGTGATTGGCTTTTTCTAATTAAACGTTTGGTTTTGGTTTTGGTTGTGAATAGAATTAATTTTTTAATTCTATTGGCTGTTTACAGCCATTCTCTCTCTCGAGCTACGTTAAGGTCCAAATATTAATTACTTTACGTTCTAGTTTATTCTCATAATCAGATTCAACCAAAGCAATTTCTACGATACTTTCACTAGCAACTTTATAATCCGAATGTTCTATTAAATAACCATCAACATAAATGTTTATTGTTTTTATCTAAACCGAAAAAAAACATTTAGTTCAGATTGTGTTTTGAATACTGTTTCTTTATTTAAAACTAAAAATACTAGTCCTTACTAAGTTAAATTATAGAATTTATGTTCTTTACGATTTGGTTTATGCATTAAAACCCTCATTTCAGAAATCAATTCTTTTTTAGTTCCAATAGCTTTTTCATTAGCAATAATGTCTTCTGAAATAATAACTGTTACGCACTTATTTTTCTCATTAGGTAATTTTGAATAACTATCTTGAGAATATACTTTGGAAAAAACCAAGGTAATAAAAAGTATGAAAAATAGTTTATTCATCTTGCGAGCTATTGATTTACGACTAAGAGATCTCTTTATTTCAAAGGGATTAGATTAATGCTTAAAATGACGTGTTCCTGTCATCACCATTGCTACATCATTTGCATTACAGTAATCTACAGTCAATTGGTCTTTAATAGACCCTCCTGGTTGGATTACAGCAGTTACTCCAGCGTTATCTGCAATCTCTACACAATCTGGAAACGGGAAAAATGCATCACTCGCCATCACAGCTCCTTTTAAATCAAAATTAAAGGATTGTGCTTTGTGAATGGCTTGGTTAAGCGCATCGACACGACTTGTTTGGCCTGTTCCACTGGCGCATAATTGTCTATTCTTCACTAAAACAATCGTATTTGACTTTGTATGCTTGCAAATTTTTGAAGCAAATATTAAATCATCTAATTCGTTTTGAGTTGGTTTCTTGTTTGTTGCATGTGTTAGGTCAGCAACGCTATCTGTCTTGTTGTTTTTGTCTTGAACTAGAATTCCGTTAAGACAAGTTCTTATCGTGGTTTCTGCAAACTCTGTATCTTTCAATAGTAACAAAATTCTGTTCTTTTTTCCTTTTAAAACTTCTAAAGCGTCTTCAGAAAACGATGGTGCAATGACTACTTCACAAAATAAAGTATGAATTTTTTCTGCGGTGGCTTTATCAATTTCAGTATTTGCAATTAAAACACCACCAAAGGCAGATACTGGATCACCAGCTAATGCATCTACATAAGCTTCATGTATACTAGTTCGTTGTGCAAAACCACAAGCGTTGTTATGTTTTAGTATAGCGAATGTAGGAGCATCTCCTTTAAATTCGTTCATTAAATTTACAGCTGCATCAACGTCTAAAAGGTTGTTGTAACTTAATTCCTTTCCGTGGAGCTTCGTGAATAAATCATCGAAATTTCCGAAGAAAAAGCCACGTTGATGGGGGTTTTCTCCATAACGCAATACCTGACCTTTAGTTTCACTTATTTTTAATGATGCAATACTATGGTCTGCATTGAAATAATTAAAAATTGCAGAATCATAATGCGATGACACATTAAATGCTTTTGCAGCAAATTGCTTTCTATCGTCTTCAGAAGTTTCACCGTTTTTCGATTTCAGAAGGTCTAAAAACTCAGAATAATCATCAACAGAGGATACACATATCACATCTGAATAATTTTTTGCTGCAGCGCGAATTAGAGAAATACCTCCAATATCAATTTTCTCAATAATATCTTGATTAGCAGCTCCAGAAGCCACTGTTTTTTCAAATGGATATAAATCTACAATAACCACATCAATTTGCGGAATATCAAAATCAATCATTTCTGCGACATCACCTTCATGGTTTTGACGGTTTAGAATTCCACCAAAAACCTTTGGATGCAATGTTTTTACGCGACCACCAAGAATTGAAGGGTAAGACGTCACGTCCTCAACAGGAACAACGTTAATACCTAAATCTTTAATAAATTTCTCTGTACCACCTGTAGAGTAGATAGTTACGTTTTGTGCATCGAGTTGTTTTACGATTGGTGCTAATCCGTCTTTGCTAAAAACTGAAATTAATGCAGATTTGATTGTTTTGTTGTTGCTCATTTTAAAGTTGTTGTCGTTGTGTTGTAAATATAAGTCGTCGTTGTAAAAATTAAAGCGCAAAAATACATAATATCAAGCCCTTATTTAAGTTGAAAATACAGTTTGTTTCAATTTTTTGTAACAATAATTTGTTGAAAACGTCCTATCTTTATATTTCCAGAATCAAACTGGGAACCCAAATCAATCATATGCTTGTTTATTTAAGGTTATTTAAAGAGAGTTTTTCGTTTGCAACTAATGCATTACGGAATAATAAACTGCGCACATTTTTATCGCTTTTGGGAATTACTATTGGTATATTTTCAATAATTGCTGTATTGGCAGCTGTTGATTCTTTAGATAAAAGTATCAAGGGGCAATTAAGTGGTTTGGATAAAAACACGATGTATGTTACCAAGTATTCTTTTGGGCCAACAGAGGTGCCTCGTTGGCAACGTGATAATTTTCCGCAAACAGATTACTCTGATTTTGAATTTTTTCAACGTAATTTAAAAGATGTCGACGCTATGGCATATGTTATATTTGGTGGTTCTGAAAGTTTAAAATATGAGGGTAATACGGTTTCAGGAGTAACTGTAACTCCTGTGTCTAATGGGATCTATGATATCGAAGGTTTTAAAGTTGAATCTGGTCGGTTTTATAATGAGTCTGAATCTATTTCTGGTGCACCAGTGATCGTATTGGGTAGTTCTACTGCCGAAAATGTATTTGGTACTCTTAATCCTTTGGGGAAAACTATTCGTGTTTATGGTAGAAAGCTCAAAGTGATTGGTGTGTTAAAAAAAGTGGGTACTGGTTTAGGCGATTCTCCAGATGAGCGTGCCTATGTGCCAGCCAACTTTGTGAGACGTTTTAAAAATGGAGGCGCAAATGGTTTGCCTGGTGCTGTGGTTATTAAGCCAGAAAAAGGTACAGATATTGATGCGTTTGAAGCCCTTTTAAAACAAAAATATAGAGCCTTAAGAGGCCTTAAAGCAGATGAGCCTGATAACTTCTTTGTAAATAAGTTGTCTGGTTTAACAGATTTTGTGGATGGCATTATCTCTGGTTTAAATTTTGCAGGCTGGATTATTAGCGGATTTTCGCTTTTAGTAGGAGGTTTTGGTATTGCTAATATTATGTTTGTAAGCGTGCGAGAACGTACTAATCTAATTGGGATTCAAAAATCACTAGGTGCAAAGAATAGATTTATCTTGTTTCAGTTTTTGTTTGAAGCTGTAATTTTATCTGTTCTTGGTGGGCTCATTGGGATCTTTTTAGTTTGGCTGGTCTCTTTAGCAGCAAATGCTGCTTTAGAATTTGAATTTGTACTGTCGTTTTTTAATATTTTTCTTGGCTTTGGACTGTCTACACTTATTGGGTTGATATCTGGTATTATCCCAGCAATTTCAGCTTCTAAGTTAGATCCTGTAGAGGCTATTAGGACTGGAATGTAAACATAATTAAAGATGACTCAAGGTAATTCACGAAAAAAATTTTGGTGGTATTTTATAAGAGTAGTGCTTTTTACTATAGCTTCTATAGCAGTTATATTGTTATTGAGCGATTGGAACTATGGAATTAATAAAACGGTAGGTTCGTCTTGGGAGATGTCTAATGCTAGATTTTGGTTAGGTGTACTTCTTTATACGGCCTTAGTTTTTGGTTTTTTCTCAATGATAACAGTCTTGGTTATGAAAATTGTTAAATTGACTAAGTAGGGGGCTAAATAATACGCGCCACTTGTTCACAAACAAACTCCAAAAACCGTTCATCTTCCTTATTAAATGGATCAGGAGTATTAGAGTCAATATCAATTTGCCCCATATTCTCTCCATTCACGAATAGAGGAATTACAATTTCAGCTTTTACAGTAATACTGCAAGCGATATAATTATCTTGAGCAGCGACGTCTGGTACGACGAAATTTTCATTAGAAAGCGCTACTTGTCCGCAAATCCCTTTTCCGAAGGGAATAATTGTATGATCTGTAGGTTCTCCAACATAAGGTCCTAATTTTAACTCATTTTTGTCTCCATTTTTGAAATAAAAACCTACCCAATTATAGTAATCTATATGATTTTCAAGAAGTTCGCATATTGAAAGTAAACGCTCATCAACTGCTTTAGTAGTGTCGTTTACTATAGTTTCAACTTGAGGTTTTAGCGTTTGAAAAATCATAGGAATCATAAATTTTGGTAAAAGTATTTAAAAAGTGCAATTTCTAGATTCATTTTGTATAATTTTAACTGAAAGTAATTTGTAGTTTATTGAAAGCACTTCTTCTTAAATATAAATCTGTTGTAAAATTCATATTGACCTTTCTTACAGTATATGTTGTACTTACCGTAAGTTATAAGTTATATATTGACTTTTCTGATGGGTCAAAATATTACCCAGACTATTTCACTAATCTGGTCGCAAAACAGAGCAAGTCTCTTATTGATGCAGTAGGTTATGACGCTCAAATTAGTGCACATCCCAATGAACCTTCCATGAAATTATTAGTTAACTCAAAATTTGTTGCTAGAGTAGTAGAAGGTTGTAATTCTATTAGTGTGATTATTTTATTCGTTTCATTTATAATTGCATTTGCGGGTAAATTTAAAGCGACGTTCATTTATGTTTTGGCAGGAAGCGTGCTCATTTATGTTGTGAATCTTATAAGAATTGCTATTTTATCTATTGGCTTATATAATTATCCATGGAGGCGTGATATTTTACATACCGTTATCTTTCCAATGATTATTTACGGAATGGTTTTTTTATTATGGATGTTGTGGGTTAACCGATTTTCAAAAAAGAAAACACAACATGCTTAAACCAATAACCTACATATTGATTTTTCTTCTATTTGGATTATTGGTTTTAATTCGTGCTTTTGAGCATGAGTTGTTTTACGATCCTTACCTTTTATTTTTTCAAAGTGACTATTTGCAGATGGACTTTCCTAATCGAGAAATTTTGAAATTGACGCTGTATACGTCGTTACGATATGTACTCAATACATTTATTTCCTTAGGTATTATTTATCTTTTTTTTAAGGATAAGTCTATAGTTAAGTTTTCAATAGTTATCTATTCAATGGCGTATGTGGTATTGATTGTGTTTTTTCTATATTTCGTTATTCACCCAAGACAAGAGGATTATTATTTGTTTTTCAATTTTAGACGATTTCTAATTCAGCCTATATTTCTAATGCTTCTTGTACCAGCATTTTATTATTACAGGCTTAAAAATTAAACTGTTAATGACGCTGTTATTATACAGATGCTCATTTCTTTTTTATAACTTTGTCTTATGTTTAAACAAGTTTGCCATAAAACGTTTTCTATAATAATGGCTTTGCTGTTATTATTATCAACAGTATCTTTTACTGTTGAGAAGCATTTTTGTGGTGATGTTTTAATTGATACTGCTGTTTTTAGTAGTGTTGAGAAATGTGCAAAGGAATCTTTTGATACAAATCAACATCAGGATGTAAAAGCGTCATGTTGTAAGGATACGTTGGATGTGATTGAAGGTCAAAATCAATTAACAGTAAAGACCTTTGACGACTTAGATGCAAATCAACAACAGTTTTTAATTGCTCATATCACTACTTGTAATAATTTGTTTGAAGTTGTTCAAAAACAAATTAGCACTCATCAAAATTATAATCCTCCAAATTTGGTCGCAGACATACAAGTACGCGATCAAGTCTTCACCATTTGATCCTATTTATTTTCTAAGATATTTTTAAGACCGCTTTTAGGCCTAAACACTGTTTTACATAAATAAATAGAAATGACACACACATACACAGTTACAGGGATGACTTGTAATGGCTGCAAAGCATCGGTTGAAAAATATCTAAGGTCAATAGATCATGTGGAAAATGTATCTATAAACTTAGATACCGCACAAGTTGATGTAACAATGACAACTCTTATTTCTACGGAAATTTTAAAACAAGCCTTACCGTCTAAATATTCACTTTCTGAAAAAGAAGAGAAAAATATATTTGCTCCAATTTCCGAAGAGAGAATCGAAGAAAAGAGTGAGTTAAAACAGTTATTCCCACTCTTTCTGATCTTTGGGTATATTATAGTTGGTGCTTTTTTAATGAATAATACTCCATTAAATATTGGAAGCTTCATGCTTGATTTTATGGGCTTATTCTACATCGTATTTAGTTTCTTTAAGCTATTAGATTTAAAAGGTTTTTCAGAATCTTTCGAAATGTACGATCCTTTAGCAAAACTATTGCCTGCTTACGGTTGGGTATATCCTTTTATAGAATTAGCGCTAGGTGTACTGTTTTTGATGCGTGTTCAAATTCCGTTAGCATTGACAATCACCTTAATCATTCTTGGAATTACTACGATTGGAGTAACTAAGACCTTATTAGCTAAAAAATCAATTAAATGCGCTTGTTTAGGGACTGCATTAAAACTTCCTATGACCAAAGCGACATTTATTGAAAACAGTATAATGATTGTTATGGCAATTATTATGCTTATAAAAACTTACAATTAAAATGAAACAGATTTTATATATACTGCTGATTTCACCTTTGTTGGCCTTTTCACAAGAAACGATAGAAGGTATGATTACAGAAAAAACCGATGGGAGTAAAGTGTTTCCGTTAGCAGGAGCAAATGTGTTTTGGTTGGATACTTCAATTGGAGTGGTCACAGATATTGATGGTGAATTTAGTATTCCGTACCAAACAAGTTATACTAAGCTTGTCATTAGTTATATTGGTTTTAAAACGGATACATTGACTATAAAAAAACCTAAATTTATTAGACATCTATTGGAGGTCACAGGAGATTTAGATCAAATAGTCTTAACTGCTAGAAAGCAGGCCACGTCAAGATCATACATGAGTGCTCAAAATATAATGACCATAAGTAGTGATGAGTTATTAAAAGCTGCCTGTTGTAATTTATCTGAAAGTTTTGAAACCAACCCTTCTATAGATGTTAATTTCTCAGATGCTGTTACAGGAACACGTCAAATTAAGATGTTAGGCTTAACGAGTAAATATATTTTAATTACATCAGAAAACATACCTTCAATTAGAGGAGCTTCTCAAGCTTATGGTCTAAGTTTTATACCAGGAACTTGGGTGGAAAGTATTCAAATTACTAAAGGTGCAGGAAGCGTGGTCAACGGTTTTGAGAGTATCGCTGGACAAATTAATGCAGAGCTTCAAAAACCTTCAAAAGATGACCGTTTCTTCTTGAATTTGTATGCTGGTAATAATGAGCGTTTAGAACTCAATACTCATATTAACACAAAAGTAAGTGATAAGTGGAGTACCGGTTTTTATATTCATGGCAGTTCTCTTCAAGGGAGACATGATGTTAATGATGATGGTTTTTTAGATATGCCACTGTATAATCAAATTAATGTGATGAATCGTTGGCAATATACCAATCCAGAAAAGGGTTTTGTAAGTTTTATAAACGTTCGTTACTTAAATGATGAAAAACAATCTGGTCAGCTTGATTTTCATCCAGATACAGATCGTTTGACAACTAACGCATGGGGAAGTGAAATCAATACAGAGCGTTTTGAAATCTCTGCAAAAGCGGGGTTTGTTAATCCAGAAATTCCTTGGCAAAGTTTAGGCGTTCAAGTTGCATTTAGCAACCATAACCAAGAGTCTTATTTTGGGTTAAATCAATATGATATCAATCATAATAGTTTGTATTCTAATGTGATTTATAATTCTATTATTAGCGATTCAAGGCACAAGATAAAAACAGGTTTAGGTTTTACTTATGATCACTATGATGAATTTGCTATTGGAGCTGATTTTGAACGTACAGAGCGTTCTGCGGGTGCCTTCTTTGAATATGCTTATGACGATTTAGATAAATTGACGTTAACAGTAGGTTTACGGTTTGATAGGCATAATTTGTTGGGTGAATTTATAACACCTCGTTTACATGCAAGATACACACCTTGGGAGAAATCAGCCTTTCGTGCCTCTATAGGCAGAGGAAAACGAAGTGCTAATATTTTTGCTGAAAATCAAAATATCTTTGCCACGTCTAGAGCTGTGACTATTTTTAATGCTAACGGAAATATCTATGGATTGGATCCTGAGATTGCCTGGAATTATGGGGTTTCGTATCTCCAAGGTTTTAATCTCTTCGGAAAAAAGGGAGACCTAATATTGGATTTCTATAGAACCGATTTTCAAAACCAAGTCGTTATTGATTGGGAAAATCCTCAGGAAGTGAATTTTTATAATCTTGAAGGTGATAGTTTTGCTAACAGTTTTCAAGTAGAACTAAATTATAACGTATTTGATAATTTCGACTTTAGAACAGCCTACAAATACTATGATGTACAAACACAATATCAAACAGGAAAACTGACAAAACCATTGATACCAACACATCGCTTTTTTGCAAATGTGTCTTATGAAACACCTCTGAAAGAAGGGAAAACATCCCAATGGAAATTTGATCTCACTTATAATTGGCTGAGTGAGCAGCGCTTTTCATCTACTGCGTTAAATCCAATAGCATATAGATTACCAGAACAATCACCAACTGTAGGGACCTTGAACGTTCAGGTTACTAAGGTGTTTTCTCCAAAATTTGAAGTGTATATAGGAGGTGAAAATGTAACAAACGTGAGGCAAAATGATCCTATTTTGGGAGCAGATGACCCTTTTGGTTCAAATTTTGACACGACCTTTGTGTATGGCCCAATTTTTGGAAGTATGTATTATGCAGGTTTACGATTTAAAATAAAATAGGAATATGAAAAAAGTAATTATAGTATTAGTGTTATTAGTATCAACGGTCGCTTTCGCGCAAAACAAAAACGAAAGAGCTTCATTAGAAGTGGATGGCGTTTGTTTAATGTGTAAAGA
>JAWUWM010000025.1:0-33567 GCA_034111845.1 Psychroserpens sp.
GCACATATTTAGCAACATTATATCCTTGTTCTGCAAGATTGAAGCTTATATGATCACTCATCCCGTAGAGTTGACCAAACCAAACATTATTATCGGTTTTCTCAATACCCATATCTTCCATCATTTTCATGGCGAGATAACAACTCTGTTCGTTATGCGTACCTATAAAAAGAGAAATAACATTTAAGTTATTTAAGATATAGCTCATACAAGTATCAAAATTCTCATCTGTAGCAAGTTTATTCTCACATATTGGTGATTCATAACCCTTCTCCTCTGCCCTATTCCGCTCTTTTTCCATGTAGGCTCCGCGGACAATTTTGAAGCCGACTTTAAATCCATCTGTTTTTGCACGCTCATGTAGAGACTTTAAATAATCTAATCTATCCCAGCGATACGTTTGCAACGTGTTGTAAACGATTGTCTTAGATGTGTTGTATTTACCCATCATAGCCTCACAAAGATCATCTGCAGCATCTTGCATCCAACTCTCTTCACCATCAATCAATACTTCTATATCTTTTTCTTTAGCAAGCTTACAAATGGCATCGAAACGAGCTACAACTCTGCCCCATTCCTCTTGCTCTCTGGACGTAAGCATCTTGCCTTCTCCTAATTTCTGATACAAATAAAAACGTCCAAAACCTGTAGGTTTAAATACCACAATTGGCATGGCTTCTTTTTCATCAGCAAATCTTATAATTTTTAGAATTTTATCTCTACAATCGTCAAAGGCATCTTCGGCTTCCTTCCCTTCTACCGAGTAGTCTAAAACAGAACTCACGCCTTTTGTAAACATAGTATCAATAACAGGTACACAATCTTCCTCATTTACACCACCACAAAAATGATCAAAAACGGTAGACCGAATTAAACCCTCAATTGGTAAATTTGCTTTAAGTGCAAAATTTGTAGCTGCAGAACCGATGCGCACCATTGGCTGATAAGAGATCATCTTAAACAAGAAGTATGCACGTTCTAACTGTGAGTCATTTTTGAGTGCAAAAGCAACATCAGTATTATTGAAAAGTGTGGTTGTGTTCATAGGCTTAAATTATATTGTAAAAATAATTATTTGATGGGTAATATGTTATTAAAAGTTGCTAATTTTCAACATGAAATCTATTGAAACCAAAACATATACCGTTCATTTTAATACAAAAGGGTATACAGCTCTTAATAACTATATAGAAAACAGCAAGTTCTCTAAAATTTTTATTCTGGTAGACACCAATACACACGAGAAGTGTTTAGCCAAATTCATGGCGCAATTAGAAACCAAAATCGCTATAGAAGTCATAGAAATTGATGCTGGTGAGCAACACAAAACGATTGATACTTGTGTTGGTGTTTGGAATGCACTGTCAGATCTTGGTGCAGATCGCAAAAGTCTCATGCTAAATCTTGGTGGTGGTGTCGTTACAGATCTTGGTGGTTTCGTTGCTTGTACTTTTAAAAGAGGGATCAAATACATCAACATCCCAACCTCATTATTAGCCATGGTTGACGCCTCTGTTGGCGGAAAAACTGGTGTAGATCTTGGTGCTCTTAAAAACCAAGTTGGAGTGATTAGTTCTGGTGATATGGTCATTATTGACACTTCCTATTTAGATACACTTCCTCAAAACCAAATGAAGTCTGGTTTAGCAGAAATGCTAAAACACGGTCTCATCGTCGATAAAGCCTATTTTGATAAACTAATAAATTTATCTCAACTCACACTCAACGATCTAGATGTCCTAATTCACGAGTCTGTGGAAATTAAAAAAAATATTGTGACCAAAGACCCGTTTGAACAAAACGAGCGTAAGCATCTCAATTTTGGTCATACGTTGGGTCATGCTATAGAATCTTATTTTTTAAGCCATCCCGAAAAAGAAGAATTATTACATGGCGAAGCTATTGCCATTGGCATGATCTTAGAATGTTTTATTTCTGCGGAAATTTTAAATCTACCAAAACAGGACTTAGACTACATTACCAAGGCTTTAAATAACATCTATATACCAGTAAAAATAGAGACATCAGATTATGATGCTATAATCGAGTTTTTGAAGTACGATAAGAAAAATGAACATGGGAACATCAACTTTGTATTGCTAGATACAATAGGAAAACCTAAAATTGACTGCTTGGTTGATAATGAATTAATTGTTCAGAGTTTTGAGTATTATCGAGGTAGTTAGAAATAGAACAGTCATATTATACTGCTCTATCTAATGAAATAACACTGTATTTTTTATAACATTACCTTTTATAAAATATGAATAACCATTGTTAATATTAATTCTAATATTCTCCTATTCATCAAGAAAACATTAGACTATTAATAGTCGTAAATCCGAAATTAAAGTTCCATGAAATTGGTATAAATACGAACGGAAAAGAATTGACAGTTACGTTGGGCGGGTTGAAACCAAAAAAAAAAAAAAAATGACACTTCAAATTTCATTAAAGGAACATACTAGGCTTATTTTAGTAAAAGTAATTTGCCAATGGTCTATTATTAAGGGTGTTTTGACCCCTATAGAACAAGAGTAATTTTTTAAATTTCGATTATTAATTAAGCAGTTAATTTTTTCATCATAATTTAGATGTTTATCTGCATTCCATTTTTCTATTGGAGTAATCCGTCCTAACAGGCCGTGAAGCCTTCTATTATTATTATAAAACTTTACGTAACGCTTTAGTATATGTTCTATTTCGCCAAAGTATTGATAATCGAACCTTTTAAAGACTTCTTTTTTTAATATTCCGTGATATGCTTCTATGTGTGCATTTTCCTCTGGTGTTGCAATGTGTGTGAACTCTTGTTGGACTCCTATTAAACCTAAATATTCAGGTACCTTTCTTGCTATAAATTGGCTACCATTATCACTTCTAATGACCACACTATTAGGATAATTATAATCTTCAAATAACTCAGATAGTAGTACTATTACATTGTTTTGATTAATATTAAATAAAAAATAGTCCTTTAACATTCTACGTGTGTGAACGTCAATAACAGAGAGCAAGTAAGCGTTTTTGCAGACACTAGGTATCCCAACCAAAAATATGAATACGATACATCCAAATCCAATTCCAAACACTTTCACCAATGGCTTCAAAATCTGAAGCGACAATATATTCTCCAATATGATGAGGAGATAGTGCCCATCCTAACCATAATAGTAACACTACTTTTCGCCTTGTTTGTCATTACTGGTAGTAGATTGATATATTATGTGAATAATCCGGATGCTTTTGATATGGAATCGAAATCAGAAACGATTGCTACAGTCCCAATTAAGGATGATTATGATCGAATTGAAAAAGGGATCCATATTAGAACAGGTTTGATTGATGCTTAAGGATTAATGGTAGTTGTAAACAATTGCACCAATTGTCATTCTTCAAAATTAGTGATACAAAACGGGATGAATACTGAACGTTGGAATACAACGATTAAGTAGATACACAAAACCTATGGGATTTAAGCAAAAACCAAGAGGTTATTGTAAATTATTTAGTCAAAAACTATCCGCCAATAGAAAAAGGAAGGCGAACGATTTTAACACATATAGATTGGTATGAACTGGAAAATTAATATCATAGTCTTAGCACTCATATTTTCGGGATGTAAACAAGAAAAAGTGGTTGATTTCGTTATAGTTGAAGACAACTATTTAATAGAAGCAGATGAATTGAAAACCATTGCTAAACAACCAAATATTAAAATAATAGATTTTAGAAAAAAAGATAGTTATAATACTGAACATATTGTTGGTGCTTTACAAATGTGGAGAACGGATGTTGAAGACACCTTCTAAACTTATAACGGAATTATAGCTAGTAAAACCCAGATTGAAACCTTATTTGGACAACTTGGTATCACAAACAAAAATTCTATTATATTTTATGACGATAATGGTTTATGTGAAGTTTCGAGATTATGGTGGATATTGCAAAACTATGATTTTAAAAACATAAAACTATTACACGGTGGGATATCTAATTGAAAATCAAATGATGGACCAGTAACAACTGAAATACCCGAAGTAAATGAAAGTGTTTTTAAACTTGCTAAAAACCCTAAAATCCAATATTATGTTTGAAAAGATGAAGTAAACGAAGCTTTGAATACTAATGCTATTGTTTTAGATACAAGAACCATTGATGAGTTCTCAGGTAAACTGAGAAAAAAAGGCGCAACAAAAGCAGGAACAATACCAAACAGTATTCATATAGATTGGGCAGAAACTATAAACCACAATGGAAAAAAGCGTATAAAATCAATACAAGATTTAGAAAACATATATAGTAAATTACATATAAAAAAAGATGACCCAATAATTGTATATTATCATAGTGGTGCGCGCTCAACACACACTACTTTTGTAATAACGCAATTATTAGGATATAAAAATGTAAAGAATTATGATTGTTCATGGACAAAGTGGAGTTATTTTAACGATTTACCTTTTGAGAGTAACAGTATAAAAGTAATTAAAAATTAAAATGGATAAGTATTTAGACGCATTTATCAATGCATTTCAAGGCACAGCAAATTGGATTTAAAGCTGATGATGTATTTCCCCAAGATTTTATAGGTCAAAACACTTATGGTTTGAAAAAGGGGCAGCGTTAATAATTTGAGTTTTAAGATGAACCATTTAAATTTGTAATATAAAGTCTTTACTGTAAGTTTTCGTTCAATTATAATTGAAAAATTTTACAGAATACAACGTTGAATAAAATTACTCAATAGCTGAAAATTTAAAAGCAGAAAGCGGAGAACAAAAAGCGAAATTAATAGCGAAAAATGAACAATTAAATGAGTCTAAAACAAGTAAATCTAAGTCAATCTTGAAATAATGTATATCATAAGGTAATCCGCTTTTGCAATTGTAAAAGCCTGTTTTAATAATATAATAACTGCTATTATTAATGATCGTTTTTCTATTGTTTATTTTAGTTAATAACTCTGTATAATTCCACTTCAAAAAACACATACTATTCCCTATTTTGCAGTACTGATTATAAATAAAAATTTGTCAAGTAAATGAAAGTCTGCATTGCCGAAAAACCTAGTGTAGCTCGAGAAATCGCGCAAGTTCTTGGCGCCACCACAAAACGTGATGGTTACTATGAAGGCAATGGCTATGCAGTAACCTATACCTTTGGTCACCTCTGTACGCTTATGGAGCCAAACGATTATAAACCCTATTGGAAAAGTTGGGATCTTAATAATCTCCCAATGCTTCCTGAAAAGTTTAAAACTAAGGTCACCAGTAATTCCGGAATTCAAAAACAATTCAAAATTGTAAAATCCTTATTTGATAAAGCAGATTTGGTCATCAATTGTGGAGATGCTGGTACAGAAGGAGAGCTCATACAACGTTGGGTTTTAGATCAAGCCAATTACAAAGGAAAAGTACAACGTTTGTGGATTTCATCATTGACAACAGAAGCAATTAAAGAAGGGTTTAATAATCTCAAGGATTCTAAAGATTATGACAATCTTTATTACGCAGGATTTTCTCGTGCTATTGGTGATTGGTTATTGGGCATGAATGCTACGCGTTTGTACACTGTAAAACATGGTGGCTACAAGCAAGTGCTCTCAGTTGGTCGTGTACAAACACCAACATTAGCGATGGTTGTCAATCGTTTTATAGACATTGAAAACTTTAAGCCTCAACCCTATTGGGAATTACAAACCATGTATCGTGACACCTTATTTGCTTATGAAGACGGTCGTTTTCTCAAGATGGAAGATGGAGCAATTCTTGCTAATAAAGTCAAAGAAGATGATTTTGAAATTGTGTCTACCATCAAAAAGAAAGGAAAAGAATACGCTCCAAAACTTTTTGATCTTACAGGTTTACAAGTGTATTGTAATACCAAGTTCGGGTTTTCTGCAGATGAAACTTTGAAAATTGTTCAGAAATTATACGAACAAAAAGCAGTCACATATCCCAGAGTAGATACTACGTTTTTACCAAATGACGTGTATCCTAAAGTTCATGGCATTCTTTCTAAACTCACTAAATATGCTGAGTTAACGCAACCTCTTTTAGGTAAAAAAATAAAGAAATCAGCTAAAGTCTTTAACGACAAAAAAGTAACAGATCACCACGCTATTATTCCAACAGGAATGCAAATTAACCTGCAATACAACCAACAACAGGTTTATGATATTATCGTAAAACGCTTCATTGGAGTCTTTTATCCAGATTGTGACGTTTCAAATACAACAGTCATTGGGAAAGCAGCAGACGTCAACTTTAAAACCACTGGTAAAGAGATTTTAAAAGAAGGCTGGAAGGTTGTTTTTAAATTTGGAAAGTCGATATCGTCAAGCACATCTGATAAAGATACATTACCAACATTCACAGCAGGTGAAAAAGGACCTCATGAGCCTTCATTTTTAGAGAAACAAACAAAACCACCTAATCAATTTACAGAAGCCTCACTCCTTCGTGCTATGGAAACTGCAGGAAGGCAAGTTGATGACGATGAGCTTCGTGATTTAATGAAAGAAAACGGAATTGGAAGACCATCCACACGAGCAAATATTATTGAAACGTTATTTAAACGTCAGTATATTAAACGTAATAAAAAGCAGTTGATACCAACCGTAACAGGAATAGCGCTAATTGATACGATACAAAGTGAACTCTTAAAATCTGCTGAGCTCACTGGGCGTTGGGAAAAACAACTCAAAGACATAGAAAGAGGAAAATATAGCGCCAGTCTCTTCATCCAGAATATGAAAAAAATGGTAGATGAATTGGTTTATGACGTCCGCAGTGAAAAAACGCGTGCCAATATATCGCAGGCAACAGTCGTCAAACAACGACAAGCAAAAACTAAAACGAATACAAAAGCAAAAATCACTGCTGGTATTACTTCAGAGAAGTGCCCAAAATGTAAAAAAGGATCTATTTTAAAGGGAAAATCGGCTTATGGTTGCAGTACATTCAAAGAAGGCTGTCATTTTGTGATGCCTTTTGAAAACTTCGGTAAAAAGATTTCTGAAAAACAATTCATCAGATTATTACAAAAAGGATCCACCGTAAATCTAAAAGGGTTCACTTCGGAAACTGGAACTACCGAAGGTTTATTGCGTTTTGATGATAGCTGTAAACTCGTTTTGGAAGCTAAAAAAGGAATAGCTAAACTTTCCGAAGAAAAAAAACTGGATGCGATTAATTGTCCGAAATGTAACAAAGGACATATTATCAAAGGTAAAACAGCGTATGGCTGTAGCAACTACAAAACAGGCTGTGATTTCAAAATGACATTTGATACCATTAGAGAAAAAGCAAAAGATAGAAAGCTCACGAAAGAACTGGTTCATTCTATTTTAAAAGGCGGTAACTAATATGGAGCATCGTCATTTTAAACTCTTCAAACCCTATGGGTATTTGAGTCAGTTTCAAACTAATGCACGTCATGAAATCAACAAGAAATTCTTAGGAGAATTACATGATTTCCCTGAAGGCACAATGGCAATTGGCAGGCTAGATAAAGACTCTGAAGGCCTACTCTTACTAACAACCAACGGTAAAGTAAGTTACGAAATTACAAGCTCAAAAACCGATAAAGAGTATTATGTACAAGTAGATGGTGAAATTACACCAGAGGCTATAATTATTTTACAAAACGGTGTTCAAATTAGTCACCAAAGCGAAACCTATCTTACGAAACCTTGCTCAGCTTTTGAATTAGAAACTATTCCAGATTTCCCAGAACGTGCTAAAAAAATCAGAGATGAACGTCATGGAAAAACAACTTGGATTTCATTAACTATTAACGAAGGCAAGTTTAGACAAGTTCGTAAAATGACTGCTGTGGTTGGATATCCTACATTGCGTTTGGTTAGAGTACGTGTTGGAAGTATTACATTGGAAAACCTGGAAATGGGCACCGTAAAAGAACTAAACTCGATTCCTTAAAAAAAAGCCAAAATCGAATACATTCAATTTTGGCTCTCTATTTTATTATTTAACACATACTAAAATATGCGTTACAGTCTTTAAATCACTTTAACACGAACCGCATTCATACCACGATTCCCTTTTTCTAATTCAAACTGTACTTTGTCGTTTTCGTTTATCTCGTCAATTAAACCACTAACGTGACAGAAGTATTTCTCTTGGTCCTCAGTATCAATAATGAAACCAAAACCTTTAGAGTGATCAAAGAAAGATACTTTACCTTTTCTAATTGGGTCGTATTCTTCTTCTTCAATATCTTCTTTTTTAGGCACACCTAAAACGATGTTCTTTGCCTTAACTTTAACCTTGTCTGCTGGATCTGGTGGTGTATCTGTAAGATTCCCAAATTGGTCTACGTAAGCAAATGGGATACTTTCAGCTCCTCCATTTTCATCTTTCTCATTCTTACGCGCATCCATTTTTTTACGCTTGTCCTCACGCTTTTTTAAGCGTTTCTTTTCTTTTTCACTTTTACTAAATGTCTGTTGCGACTTTGCCATTCTTTATATTCTGTTGTTTTAATTGTATGACGTTTAGCACGCCAATAGACAAAGATACGGTATTCTGTTAATTTATCAAAGTACAAAATTAATATAGTTAACAAACGTTAAAATATTTTATATTAATAGTCTTACTATTATATTTGCGTGCAAATAATTATTTAGTATGAAACCATTACTTTCTAATCTTAAGATTGATATTAATAATAAAATATTTTTAAAGGATCCTGAGTCTTCAGATCTAGGTAAACGCATTATTGAGCATAGTATTAAGCTTATAGATGAACTTGGCTTTGATAGCTTTACATTTAAAAAGTTAGGAGTTATTATTGGGTCTAATGAAAGTTCAATTTATAGATATTTTGACAGTAAACATAAACTACTACTCTATCTAACGTCCTGGTACTGGGCTTGGCTAGAGTATCAATTAGTGTTTTCTACAGCCAATATGTCTAATTCTAACGAAAAATTAAAAAAAGGGATTAATATTTTAACGAGAACAATTGAGTCTGATTCAACATTTTCTCACATAGATGAAGTAATTTTAAATCGTGTGGTCATTAATGAATATTCTAAATCATATTTAACCAAAGAAGTCGATGACGAAAATAAAGACGGCTACTTTTCTATTTATAAACGTTTAGTAACACGATTACATAATATGATTATTGAAGTAAACTCCGCGTATATATTTCCTCTTAGTCTTGCTAGTACTGTTATTGAAGGCGCTTTGCATCAACATTTTTTAAAGAATCATTTTAAGTCCTTGACAGAATGTGATGATGAGACACAACCATCAGATTATTTCACACATTTAGTATTTAACACTTTAAATAACAACTAATGAGCAAACAACTTTTAACCTCTTGGCAACGCTTAGTTGGACTTTTAAAATTAGATAGGAAGGATATTAGGCAAGTTTTTTATTATGCTATTTTTGCTGGGTTAGTCAACCTATCACTTCCTTTAGGTATTCAAGCAATTATCAATCTTATTCAGGGTGCTCAAATTAGCAGTTCTTGGATTGTATTAGTTATTTTGGTAACAATAGGCGTGGCATTTGTTGGTTTACTTCAATTAATGCAAATGCGTATTATTGAAAATGTACAGCAAAAAATATTTACAAGGTCGTCATTTGAGTTTGCTTACCGATTTCCGAAGATGAAAATGAGCGCACTGCACAGTTATTATCCGCCAGAATTAGCAAATCGCTTTTTTGATACCTTAACTGTACAAAAAGGATTATCAAAAATATTAATCGATTTCCCAGCTGCACTACTTCAAATTATTTTTGGATTGATACTACTTTCTTTTTATCATCCATTTTTTATTCTCTACGGCATTTTACTCATCGTACTCATCTATGTGGTGTTCAAGTTTTCTGCACAACGGGGATTGGATACAAGTTTAGATGAATCTAAACAAAAATATAAAGTAGCGCATTGGCTCCAAGAAGTTGCACGTTCTATATTAAGCTTTAAATTATCTGGAAAAACGAATTTAGCACTTGAAAAAAATGATGCGCTTGTATCTGATTATCTTGATGCTCGTGAAAGTCATTTTAAAGTTTTAGTACAACAATTCATTAAACTTATTGGCTTTAAAATATTGGTAACTGCAGGGCTGTTAATGATTGGTGGTTTTTTAGTGTTAAGTCAAGAAATGAATATTGGACAATTTGTTGCGGCAGAAATTATCATACTTTTAGTTATTAATTCCGTAGAAAAATTAATCTTAGGGTTAGAGTCTATGTATGACGTACTAACGGGTATTGAAAAATTAGGTACTGTTGTTGACAAAGAATTAGAACAACAAGGTGGCGGGAATATTAGCGAAATAAAACCTTTTCAAGTAGAACTAGATAGTTTAAGCTATGTGGTTCCTGATATGATGCGACCAATTATTGACGGTGTATCTTTAACTATCAGTCCTAAAGATCGTATTATGATTTATGGTGCTCATGGGTCAGGAAAAAGTACATTATTAAAATTAATAGCGGGTGTCATTCAACCAACATCTGGAGTTCTTTACGTAAATGAAGTGGCTATACAAGGTATTAATTTAAATGAATATAGATCACTTATAGGGCAATCGTTACCAGAAGAATCACCGTTCGAGGGCACTATCAAAGAGAATTTAACTTTTGGAAATCAAAATATTACCGATGATGACATTGATTTCGTTTTAGAAAAGACAATGTTAGTAGATTTCGTAAAAACTCAGGCTCAAGGTTTAAATACAATTTTGTATCCTGAAGGAAAAAGGCTCTCTTATACAGTTTCTAAAAAAATAATTCTGGCAAGAAGTATACTAAAAAAGCCAAAATTATTATTACTTAAAGATCCGTTAGATCAATTTGAAAAACAAGAAGCTCAAAGCATTATGGAATTCTTGACAGATAAAAACAATCCATGGTCTTTAGTCGTGGTGAGCTATAATTTAGATTGGAAAGCAAAATGTACAAGAGTTATTAATTTAGAACGCGGTAAAATCATTTCAAACAACTAAGATTATGCTTAATATTTCTAATAATAAACTGAATAGAAAAGTTGACTTATCGTCTTATAAGTCAGTTCAAAAAGTCTTTCACAAGAATCATTTTAAGTACTTTAATCGTTTTTTAAAAGCTTTTGCAGTCGTCGTCTTAATTGTTATGTTTTTACCATGGACGCAAAACATAAATAGTCGTGGGAGTGTAACAACACTAACTCCAGACCAAAGACCCCAAACAATTCAATCTCGTATTCCTGGACGTATTGAAAGTTGGCACGTTAGAGAAGGTGATTTTGTTAAGAAAGGAGATACGATATTGTTCATTTCCGAAGTAAAAAATGAATACTTTGATCCTAACCTTGTAAGTCGTACAGGCCAACAGATAAAAGCAAAAGAAGCCTCTGTAAATTCTTACGGATTTAAAGTGAACGCGCTTAATAATCAAATTGGAGCATTGTCTAGAGAACGTAGATTAAAGTTAGAACAAGCCCAAAATAAATTATTACAAGCAGGATACAAAGTACAAAGTGATAGTATCGACTTAGAAGCTGTGAAAATCGATTTAGCTATTGCCGAAAGACAAATTGGCGCGATCCAAAAATTATATGATGAGGATTTAAAATCACTTACAGAATTAGAAGAAAAACGTTCTAAATTTCAAGAAAAGCAATCTAAGTTAGTATCTCAAAAAAATAAGTATTTAGCTTCTCAAAATGAGGTTCTTAACGCAAAAATTGAGCTTAATCGTATTGGCCAGGAATATATAGACAAAATCTCTAAGGCTCAAAGTGATAAATTCACAGCCCAATCTAGTGGTTTTGATGCGGAGGCACAAGTAACTAAATTAGAAAGTGATTTTACAAGTTACGAGATGCGTAATGATCTGTATTATATTACAGCTCCTCAAAATGGTTACATTAATAAAGCGATCATAGGTGGTATTGGAGAAACGTTTAAAGAAGGTCAAAGTTTGGTGGGTATTATGCCTTCAGATTATGATTTAGCAGTAGAAACTTTTGTAAATCCCATTGATTTACCGCTTATTCACCTCAATGAAAAGGTACGAGTACAATTTGATGGTTGGCCTGCAATTATCTTTAGTGGTTGGCCTAATGTCTCTTATGGAACGTATGGAGCAAAAGTAGTTGCTATAGAAAATTTTATTAGTTCTAATGGAAAATTTAGAATTCTATTAGCTCCAGATGAAACAGATCATGAATGGCCTGAAGCTATTCGTGTAGGTTCTGGCGCACAAACAATTGCATTATTAGAAGATGTGCCAATTTGGTTTGAGTTATGGCGAAACCTTAATGGTTTTCCACCAGATTATTATCAGCCAGAAGATGCGTCTAAAAACAAAAAAGACAAATAAAAAAAATGAATAGATATCTAATTATAATATTTGTATTTATTAGCTCATTTTCGTTCGCACAAATACAAGACACTATCACATTGAGTTTTAGCGAGTATTTAGGCTATGTCAAGAAATTTCATCCTATTGCAAAGCAAGCAGAGCTGACCATACAAGTTGGACAAGCTAACTTAATGAAAGCTCGTGGTGCTTTTGATCCAAAAATCGAAGTAGATAACGAACGTAAAAAGTTTAAAAACTTAGAGTATTTTGACGAATTAAATGCAACATTTAAAATCCCAACTTGGTATGGTATTGAGCTTAAAGGTAACTTTGAACAAAATGATGGCGCTTTTTTAAATCCGCAAGCAACTGTTCCTGACGACGGATTATATAGTGCTGGGATTTCGGCATCTTTAGGTCAAGGTCTATTTATTAACCAGCGTATGGCCGATTTAAAGAGAGCTAAATTTTTTAGAGAGCAAACTGTTGCAGATCGAGAAATACTAGTCAACCAGATATTATTTGATGCCTCTATCGCCTACTTTAATTGGTTACAGGCTTATAATGAAACTATAATTATTGAACAGTTTTTAGAAAACTCAAAGGTTAGGTTTCAAGGTGTTAAATTAAGTGCAGAGAATGGTGATAAAGCAGCTATAGATTCTGTTGAAGCAGGAATTACAGTTAAAAACAGAACATTGGGTTTAGAACAAGCTCGTGTAAAAGTCATGAAAGCGACATTAGAATTATCAACGTTTTTGTGGCTTAATGATGAGATCCCTGTAGAGTTACAGTCTAATGTTATACCTGATGCTTTTATTGAAGATACCGTAGATGACGTATTAGAAATTGCTGGACTACCACTCATAGATTTTGTTTTAGAAAACCACCCAAAATTGCGTTCTTTGAATTTTAAATTTCAAGGACTAGAAGTTGATAAACGATTAAAAGCTAATAAATTATTACCTAAAATAGATGTACAATACAACTTCTTAACTGAAGAGCCAGATATCGCACGATCTTTTAATACAAATCAATATAAGGGCGGGTTTAGTATTGCCTTTCCTCTTTTTCTTCGGAAAGAGCGGGGTGATTTAAGGCTAGCTAAGTTTAAACTCCAAGATGCACAATTTGATATAAATAATGCGCAAATCACAATTCAGAATAAAGTGCTAGCAATCTATAGAGAATTAGAGTCTTTTGAAACTCAAAATGACCTTATTGAAGATATCATAAAAGATTACACAACATTACTTAATGCTGAAGAGCGTAAATTTAGTTTTGGTGAAAGTTCTTTATTCCTTATCAATTCTAGAGAAAACACCTTAATTAACAATCAATTAAAAGCGGTTTCTCTTCAAAATAAATATTTAAAAGCAAAAGCAAAGCTTTTCAACAGTTTATCTAGAGATTTACAAAATCTTTAATTAATTCTGTTTCTCTGTTTTTGGTGGATTTCTTGTAATTGGATTAGCATCCTTAATGACCACTATTGTAGCCTTAACACCTGTTAGGAGGTTCCATTTTTTTGAAGATACGAGTTTACCATTATCATCGTATACTATAAACTCTGCAGTATTTGGTCCTGAATCTCCTTGATTTAAAGCTAAAAATTCAATTTTATTAGCACCAACAACTAAAGGTACATTAAATCCTTTATAGCCGCCGGTTAACACCATCTTACGAATGTGTATCACATCATTTACACTAACCCTTACCATATCTCCATCTGGATATTCATGATCTCGACAAACAATTCTCACAAAAGCGCCATTATTTCTTATTTCGCCTAAAAACACATCTGCCATCGTCTCAATTGCGAGTCCCTGTTGCACTGCGACTTTATTAAAACGCTGCTCAAATAGTTCTCCCGGATTACGCAATCCGTTGTCATCAATCATTGAAAACTCCTTCTTAGGTTTTGTAATGGATACTTTACTCTCTGTAGGAATAGTCATCCCTGAGATATTCTTTTCAATTTTGGTAATACCTAGTTTAGATTCAGGCTTGATAATTAACTTCACAGAAGACGTGTCTTTTATTTCTGTTTGTTGAGCTGGAATCTTTATTGATTTTTTTTTATTAGTATCTGGTTGCGCAAAAACTTGCAGCGCAAATAAGGAAATAAATAATAAAATGATCTTATGTTTCATCATTAATTTAGTTTGATATAGATTATTCAAAAACTATACCTAATCTCAAAAGTAACGTGTTTAAAGCTTAATTATTTAAATAATACGTTAAAACTTTCCGTTGAAACTCAAACGCAACTTGCGAGTATACTCATCTAATAACCATTCTTTATAGTTTTTAGTACTGTTCATAATACAGTAACAATACTGTTTTATGCGATAACAAATATCATCGTGTAACAACTTAGAAAGTGCTCGAGCTTCAAAAACATCCTCACTATTAGCAATCACTAATTGAGAATGTTGGGCGATACTATTCTCTATAGCTCGCATCGATTTACTGCCTGCTCTTGTTACTTTTTTGTACTCTTTTTTAATATCAAAATCGTCATTTGGATTTTTCTTGAAGCGCTTTTTTAGAGAGTCTGGCATTGTATACACGAACTCACGCTCAATATCTTCATCATTGCGTAAATTCTCTAAATAAAAATCTGGGTTCTTAAAAATATGTTGCCAATCTACAGGTTGATTCCATGGTCCAAATCTAATAGCGTTGTTTCCTAAATCAATAACTTTAAACGTATTTTTATTATCACGAATCCGGGACCCCCTTCCAATCATTTGAAAATAGAGTGTTAATGAACGTGTTGCTCGATTTAAAATTATAGATTCTACAGAAGGTTCATCAAAACCTGTTGTTAGAATACTTACAGATGACAAAATACCGTTTGGTGTGTTTTTAAACCATTTTAAAATATCCTTACGTTCTTGCTTATTACAAGTATTATCGAGATGACGTACATCGTAACCTGCACGTTTAAAAGTATAATATACTTCTTTTGATGTGTTTATTCCGTTATTAAAAATAAGTGTTTTCTTACCCTTACTAAGTTCTTCATAAGCAAATAATAATTTGCCTTGCATTGCTGTATTAGCATATAATGCTTCAGATGATTTCACGGTATAATCTCCGTTTATCCCAATCTTTAATGAATTGAGTTCTACATCGTAATTGTATATTTCCGCAGACGCTAAAAAACCATTTTTTATTAAAGTAGAGATATTATCTCCAACGATTAACTCTTTGTAATTGTCTTTCATTGGTAACTTAATATTGCTACTCAAAGGTGTTGCAGTAACTCCAAGAATGAAGCAATTATCAAAAAATCCAAATAATTTTCTAAAAGAATTATAATGCGCTTCATCGATAATAACTAAGCCAATATCTTCTAAGTTTAACTTACCATCAGTTAGTCGATTATTAAGCGTTTCTACCATGGCTACGAAACATTCGTACTGATCTTGATCTGGTAGCTCCTTTACTTTACTATTAATGATTTTGTTATTGACACCAAAATTACGAAGTACTTTAGATGTTTGTTTACATAACTCGATACGATGTGTTAAAATCACAACTTTCTTTTTGTGCTTTTTTATGTATCGTCTAACGATTTCAGAAAAAATAACAGTTTTACCACCCCCTGTTGGCAATTGATACAACAAGTTGTAATTATTAGGCGCAGCATCAAATACCTCAAAAATGCGCTTTAAATCGGCAATTTGATAGTCATAGAGACGCTTTTTCGTTTCTTTTTTGGACGATACTTGAGACGTTTCGGGCATATAATTAATAGCTTCTGAAAAAAAAATTATTACAAAATTAACTTATTATGGAGTTATTAGGGCATAATATTGAAAACAATTGAAAGATAATTACACCCTATTTATGTTAAAATCTGTTAAATTACTACATTGTATTACATAGTACTGTAACAAATCTATTTATCTGTCGTCTTTATAGTATAACATCAATTAGATATGCTGAATTTATTTTAGTATTAAAATCAAAAAATTATGAGAACACTAAACAACAATCAATTAACAAGTACAGTAAACGAAACAAGAATAAACACTTGGAACAGAAAGAGACGTTATAGATAATTAATCTATATACATTAAATATTCATCAATCAATAAAAATCAAAAATTATGAGAACTTTAAATAACAATCAATTAACAAGTACATCAATCGAAACAAGAATAAGCACTTGGAACAAAAAGAGACGTTACAGATAATTAATCTATATACTCTAAATATTCATCAATCAATAAAAATCATGAGAACTTTAAATAACAATCAATTAACAAGTACATCAATCGAAACAAGAATAAACACTTGGAACAAAAAGAGACGTTTTAGATAATTAATCTATAATACACTAAATATTCATCAATCAATAAAAATCAAAAATCATGAGAACTTTAAATAACAATCAATTAACCAGTATATCAATCAAAACAAGACTATATACTTGGAACCAGAAAAGACGTTATAGATCATAAATCTATTTCAATTAATCAACCTGTACTGATTTTATTTCAGCATATAAATCAATCTACCATGAGAGCATTAACCAGAATCATCAATACTTCACATACAACAAACGACGATTTAGATACCTTACGTTAGTATGTAAAAATAAAATTATTCATCAGTCGACGTTAATATTGAAATTCATTTCAATATGGAATCCATAAAGACCAGCAAACAATTAGTATGCTGGTCTTTTTGCGTTTGCACTATTTATTGGTACCGTTTTTGTGTCCTGTCATTTATTATTAATCATCTTTTGTACTGAAAAGTATAAGATACAAACACTCACAGTTATGAAAAGCTCAAGACGAGATTATCCCGAAGTCAATGCAGGATCTATGGCAGACATTGCATTTTTACTACTTATTTTTTTCTTAGTAACAGCTGTCATACCAAAAGACAAAGGAATTAATAGAAAATTACCGCCTCCTTGTCCGCCAAATGTAGATTGTACCGATGGACCAGTTTCCATGCGTAACATTCTAGAAGTAAATGTGAATGGGAATAACGATTTACTTGTTGAGAATGAAATCATTTCAATCGAAGAACTTAAGGGCATCATAAAGGTATTTTTAAATAATAATGGCGATGGTTCTTGTGACTACTGTGTGGGTTTACAAGCTAAAGACCTATCAGCTAATCCTAAAACAGCAGTCGTATCATTAGCTAATAATAAAATGACGTCTTACGAGTTTTATATTAAAGTTCAAGATGAAATTACTAAAGCGTATTATGAATTACGCAGTGACTACGCGACTAAAGTTTTAAATACATCTTCAAATAAATTGACAGAAGAAGAACTTCTAGAAGTTAAAAAGGCTTATCCCTTTATTTTATCTGAAACTGAGGTTAAGAATTAAATCATTTCTGTTTCCACAGGAATCTAATTACATAAATAAAAACAGATACCGCATCAAGTACGGAATGACAAAACATTAAAGAGAATCATTCTCAACTTCAATCCTATAACTGATGTTAACTTTGCGTCTACCCCACTTCCTAGCAGCTTTAACATCAGTTCCCATATATAAATCAATCTTGTTTCTAAATCGATGATTCATTTTATCTTTTACCAAATATGTGCCTTTTAAACCTTCAATTTTCACTAAAGTATTGTGATCCAATCCGGTTTTCAGTAAATCTCTAGATACTGCAATATATTTTAAACCCGGTTTTAGACTATCTCCAAATGCTGTAATATGCGGATTAGAACTCGTTTGATACGCGAGTGAATTGTAGGCTGATGCAGTCACCTCAATTGTTTTCCATTCGTATCTATTTGGTTCTTCTTTCTTGCAACTAAAAACTACCAAACCTAATATAGCTATTACCAAACATATATTTGAAGTCTTTATTTTCATACTTTAAATATAAGATTTTGTAAATTCACAATCAAAACGAAATCTAACTATTATGAAATCTATCTGTCTTTCTGTATTTATTTTAATAATGATCACCTCTTGTAAAAACGATACTAAAATCAATAAAAATTTGCCTAATACTACTGACTCTCTTACTCTCATAGAACGTGCTAAAGGCATTCATGAGCGCGTTATCACTTTAGATACGCATTGTGATATTAATATAAAAAACTTCACAGACTCTATCAATTACACACAAAACTTAGAATCTCAGGTTAATTTACCAAAAATGAAAGCTGGAGGATTAGACGTCGCTTGGTTTATTGTATATACGGGGCAAGATTCACTCACCAATGGAGGCTTTGAAAACGCATACAAAAATGCCATATCGAAATTTGATGCCATTCATAAGTTGGTCGAAGAGATCGCGCCAGACCAAATAGAGTTGGCTTTAAACTCTAACGATGTGCGTCGTATTTCAAAAACAGGTAAAAAAGTAGCGATGATAGGTATTGAAAATGGCTATCCTATTGGAACAGAAATATCTAATGTAGAGAAATTTTATAATCTCGGCGCTCGTTATATGTCCTTATCTCACAATGGCCATAGCCAACTATGTGATAGTAATACTGGCGAGGAAGATGATGTATGGCTGCACAATGGCGTAAGTGATTTAGGAAAAGAAGTCATTAAAGAAATGAACCGTTTGGGTATGATGATAGATGTATCCCACCCTTCAAAAGAATCCATGAGACAAATGATTGAACTAAGTAAAGCACCAATTATCGCATCACATTCTTCGGCAAGAGCTTTGTGTGATCATAGTAGAAATTTGGATGATGAACAATTAGAATGGATGAAAGCAAATGGTGGTGTGATACAAACTGTTGCTTTTCAAACCTACACAAATACCGAGAAGAATGATGCTAGAAATGAAGCCATTCAATCAATTCGGACAGAAGTCGCTTCATCATTAGGAGCAACATGGTATGATTGGGGCGAAATGAAAACATTATCTGATGATGACAAAAATGCCTTTTATGATATTCGAGGTAAAATAATAAAACTTGCAGATGATAAAGCGAACCAATTGGATGACTTTCCCCCAAAAGTAAATGTATCAGATTTTGTAGATCATATAGATTATATGGTAAAAAAAATAGGACTCAAACATATTGGAATTAGTAGTGATTTTGACGGCGGTGGTGGCGTTGAAGGCTGGAGCGACGCTTCAGAAACCTTTAATGTAACTCTAGAATTAGTCAAACGTGGTTATACTGAAGCCGAAATTGGAATGCTCTGGAGTGGCAATTTATTAAGAGTGCTGGATGAAGTTCAGGCTGTAGCGAAACTACAATCTTAAAAATGATAAAACGGAGTGTCTTAAATTCACCTCTAATGCATTTTTGAGAGCTCTGCAGGATCTATAACAATAACAACTGTAAACAATAGAATTAGAATTGCGTTTACCATTAGACCAATCATTTTTCTTACTGAAATTGGCTCCTTCAAGCCTTTCATACTATATACAAATCTCGCTATTGTTGCTACTATGACTAATGATACAAAAAAGCTACTTGCGTAGGTGTATGTTTCTTCGGAAATTTTATCACTAGCAGCAAGTACTTGAAATACAATAAATATCAACAAAACACACAATAGTGATGATTGCGAATTGGAAGGATTTATTTGAGTTTTTTGAAGTCATCACTAATTATTTGAAAATGGGAATTCATCATATTTACCATTTGCAGGAGGTGGAGGCGGTATTATTTTCACTGGATTTACTAAAACAATAGTTAAATTTGTATCACCAGTGATATTAGCATAAGTTGAAGTTAACAACTTTAAATTTCTAGTTAGCTTTTATTTCCAATTTTCTCCTTCTGCAGAAATATTAATTAGTAGCTTTTCGGAATTTCTAGCAAATCTTGGATTTTTACCATTATTATCAAGATCTCGTTTTAAAACATAATTTAAACTATCTAATCCTAAAAACTCTCGATCACATTTCTTTCTTTTATGAAAATACAAAGAAAGTTTTCCCAGCATGGGTTACTAAAATAAACAGCTCTTATTTCATTTTCAACTTCCAGAGTAATTTTAGGGATACTATCATTACAAACAATATCATCTACTCTAATCAATAAACCTTTAAAGTTTTTAAATTCACTAGGGTTTAATTCAACACCTAAACTATCAATAGTTCTTTTTGTATTTCCAAAATTGACTTTTTTTAAGATTTCATCTTCTTTTTACAGCATTCTCACAACTAAATAAATTAACAAATATCAAAAAAGACAAAATACTGATGATTACTAATTGGAAGGCTTTGTTGGAGTTTTTGGTTGGGTTCATTATTGGGTTTATTAAACTAAAATTTTAAATACTATGCCATTAGCCTTTTTTCATTTTTGTCTTTTGTGAATAAAAAATCTCCTTTACCATTATAAATATTGAATTCTAAATTACAATTTTCTAATAATTTTTTATCAATAAATTCTATAGCCAACTCTTGAAATATAAAAACATGAAAAACTTCTCCATCACCAATATGCCTTTTAAAATCTGTTGTCAATACGATTCCAGTGCTAACTTCTGCGCAAAGAACTCGATATTTATTATTCTCAAAATAGGTGCTTTCATTTCTTCTGTATTACTCATGAATAAAATTGGTTAGGGTTATCAATCCAAGTAAATCTCAGTTCCCTCTCCTAATTTGGTTCCATTGACAATAAATTTTATCTCTTTTTTAGATTTAGTAATTTGTAAAATTAAAAATGGTGATACTATTTTATCATCATTTTCGGTATTAGAATTTATAATATTGTAAGTCACAACAAGTTTTTTATCACTTTCCTTAATACCAATAAGTTCAATTTTATCTAATCCTTTTTTGTTTTTATCAGAGTGAAATACCTGGATCAACATTTTTCGTTTGTAAAGTTTTTTCACATCAAGATTATATTTTTTTCTGAAATCTGAAGGCAAATAATCTTTATTAAAATATTTATTGAAACAAACAATCTGTAAATTAGGTATTGGCGAATCTGTTCCTTCTGCTATTATTTCAAATTCTACATCTTTCAAGTTTTCTTCTTGAGAAAAAACTTTGTGCAAATAAACATTTCCGAAGAGAAAAATAATTAATAATATAAAATATTTTATTTTCACGATTGTAATCAATCTAGTTTAATAAGCCAACAACTCCTTCAAAGCCTCCTCAAACCTCCCTTTTGCCATATACTGCTCCTCTAACTGTTCAATAAAAGGAATTGGTGTTTCCATACTTGCCACACGTTTTACAGGTGCATCTAAGTGCTCAAAACAATGCTCCATAATTAATGCCGAAATATCACTAGCAATCCCTCCAAAAAGAGAATCCTCCTGTAAAATAATAGCTCTTCCTGTTTTCTTTACAGATGCGTAAATAGCTTCAGTATCTAAAGGTTGTAACGTTCTCAAATCTATAAGATCTGGATTGATATCTGGATTGTTCTCCAATGTTTCTAAAGCCCAATGCACTCCTGCACCATAAGTTATAATGGTAACATCATTTCCTTCTTTAAGCAAAGCTGCTTGTCCTAAAGGAATCGTAAAATAATTAATAGGCACTTCTTGACGAATGCGTCTGTATAAGGCTTTATGCTCAAAAAACAACACTGGATTAGGATCTTCAATAGCTGTGGCTAACAAGCCTTTTGCATCGTAAGGAAATGCTGGATACACCACTTTTAAACCTGGTGTTTTAGTAAACCAAGCTTCATTAGTTTGTGAATGAAATGGTCCTGCAGCAACACCTCCACCACAAGGCATTCTAATCACTACATCTGCCTCTTGATTCCAACGGTAATGTGATTTTGCTAAGTAGTTAACGACTGGATTAAAACCAGACGTTACAAAATCTGCAAACTGCATTTCTACTACAGATTTTATTCCTGCGATAGATAATCCCATGGCTGCTTCTACGATGGCAGACTCGCAAATTGGTGTATTACGCACGCGTTCTTTACCAAATGCTTCTACAAAACCATCGGTGATTTTAAAAACACCACCATATTCTGCAACATCTTGCCCCATAATGACCAAATCATTATGTTTCTCCATCGATTGTTTTAAACCTTGAGAAATCGAGTCAATTAGTCGTAATTCTTCAGTTTTGGTACTTGGTATTGATTCTTTATACTGAAATGGTTTATATAAATCATTTAATTCGGTAGCCATATCAGGAACGATATCGTTCTCATCATAGGCCATCTTTAAATGGGCATTGATTTCATCAAGATTAGCTTCTCTAAATGCGTTGTCTTCTTTTTCAGTAAGCAGACGGTTCTCCATCAAATACGTTCTAAAATTATCAACAGGATCTTTTTTAGCCCAGTCTTTCATCAATTTCTCAGGAACATATTTTGTACCACTCGCCTCTTCATGCCCTCGCATCCTAAAAGTTTTGAACTCTATCAAAATTGGTCGTGGACGTTTACGAATGCTTTCTGTTAACTTTTTAATAACCGCATACACTTCTAGTATATTATTTCCGTCGAGAATAAAAGATTCCATACCGTAACCTTTACCTCTATCTGCTAAATCTTTACAATTGTATTGCTCAATCGTTGGTGTTGATAATCCGTAGCCATTATTCTCAATACAAAATAAAACAGGCAATTGCCAAACTGACGCTACATTTAACGCTTCATGAAAATCCCCTTCACTTGTTCCACCTTCTCCCGTAAAAACTGCGGTAACTGTCTTTTTCTTTTTCAATAAACTAGCTAGGGCAATCCCATCTGCAACACCTAATTGCGGACCTAAATGTGAGATCATTCCAACAAGATTAAACTCCTGAGTACCAAAGTGAAACGATCGGTCACGACCTTTTGTAAACCCATTAGCTTTTCCCTGCCATTGACTAAATAAACGATATAAAGGAATCTCACGTGTTGTAAAAACACCTAAATTTCGATGCATTGGTAAGATATACTCGTCTTTTTGCATCGCCATTGTCACGCCTACCGAAATCGCTTCCTGACCAATCCCGGAGAACCATTTTGATATTTTACCTTGACGTAATAGAATGAGCATTTTCTCTTCTATCATGCGAGGTTTTAGCATGTTTTTATAAAGACTTAAAAGGGTTTTATCATCTAGATTTTTTTTATCGTAGGCAATTAGACTCTTAGTGGAGATTAACATTATTTGAAATATTTCGTTAGTATATCAAATGTAAATAAAAATTGAGTTTTAGAAAGCCAAAGTGGGTTATTTTTTAGTAGAACTGAAATCTCTGATTTTAGGACTATTTTCGCTATTTTTGTTGTGTACTGTTTTGTCAAAAATATAGTACTATTAAATTTGTTTCTTTTTGTACTCTTTTTCATTTATTTTTATGCGCATGATGCTAAGACATAAAAGGTAAATTAAAGTAGAATCAAAAATAATTCAAATTATAAAAAGAGTCTGTTTACGACCAAGCACTGCATCAAAGTGTAATTAAATTGATAATACAATGAATAGAATACCAAGTGTAAACCTTCAGGATTTTGTTTCTGGAGATGCAAATAGAAAACATAAATTTATTGATGAAATTGGCAAGGCTTACGAGGAAATTGGTTTTGTGGCACTTAAAGGTCATTTTTTAGACGACCAACTTGTTGACAATTTATATAGCGAAGTCAAGAATTTTTTCGACCTACCTATTGACACCAAACGCAGTTATGAAATTGAAGGTATTGGCGGTCAACGCGGTTATATTTCCTTCGGAAAAGAAAGTGCAAAAGGTAACAAAGAAGGTGATTTAAAAGAATTTTGGCATTTTGGTCAATATGTAGATGACGATCCAGAACGTGCAAAGGAATACCCTAAAAATGTAACTGTTAACGAACTTGCTCAATTTAATACTATTGGAAAAGAAACATACCAGATGCTGGAGAAAACAGCAAAGCACGTGTTAAGGGCTTTAGCACTATACTTAAACTTAGAAGAAAACTATTTTGATAATTACATTCATAACGGAAATTCAATTCTAAGACCTATACATTATCCTCCTATTTTAGAAGAACCAGAAAATGCAGTTCGTGCCGCTGCTCATGGTGATATTAATTTAATCACCTTATTAATGGGGGCTCAAGGTCGAGGATTGCAAGTACAAAACAATGCTGGCGAATGGATTGATGCTATGGCAGAACCTGATGAACTAATGATTAATGTTGGTGATATGTTATCGAGACATACTAACAATAAATTAAAATCCACAATTCATAGAGTTGTGAATCCGCCAAGAGAACTTTGGGGAACATCACGTTATTCTATTCCGTTTTTTATGCATCCTATTAGTGAGATGAAACTTGATGTATTAGATAGTTGTATAGATGAAGACAATCCTAAGCAATTTGATGACATCACAGCTGGTGAATTTTTAAATGAACGTTTAATTGAACTAGGACTTAAAAAATAAGTATTCAGTCATAGTCGCGGTATTCAATTACTTTGACTATAAACTGAGACTGTAAACTGATTTCATGGATTTACAAGATCAATTAAAAAATCTCTTCCCAAAGCATGTGGAGGCAGATATTTCTGAAGAAAAAACCACAAAAGAGAAAGGCATTTGGTTACAAGATGACCCTATAATTTGTAAATATGAAAAGCGTAAAGGGAAACCTATCACAATTCTTGAAGGGTACACTGGAGCTACAGAAGATTTCAAAACATTAGCTAAAGAACTCAAACAAAAACTGAGTGTTGGCGGAAGTTTTAAAGATGATAAAATCATTATTCAAGGTGATTACAGAGATAAAATCATGAATATTTTAAAAGATAAAGGTTTTAATGTAAAACGCGTTGGTGGATGAGTGATACAACATTACATATTACAAACGGAAATTTCCTAACCAACTACTTAATTAAGCTAGACATTGCTACTGAAGAAAATATCATCACTTGGCAAGAAACATTATGTGTGGGACCTACTTTAGAGGAAGTGGCCTCTGAAGAATTTTTAGATATTAGAAAATCTTTTTTTAAATCTTTTTATGATAGTACTTTAAGTATTGAGGAAATTACTAGTGAGCTTCAAAAATTAGATAACATTTCTAATTTTACTGAAATTGTATTATGGTTTGAATACGACTTATTCTGCCATATAAATATGGTTGCAGTGATTAGTTTATTGGAACAAAAAGGCATCTATTTACCAATATACTTGGTGTGCAGTGGTCGCGTTGAAGGCGAAAAAGAATTAAAAGCTTTAGCTGAATTAAATCCAAAACAATTACAGTCTCACTACAATGAGAAGATACTACTTAAGTTAGATGATATTGCTCTTGCAAAACATATTTGGGAGATTTACTGCGGAAATGATCATAATTTACTTCTTCCTCTAATTACAAGATCATCGTCATTTGAGTATATGGGGATTTGTTTAAAAGCGCACATAAAACGTTTTCCAGATGTACGTAGTGGAATAAGTACTTTAGAATATAATATTCTTAAACTTGTCAAAGACAACACCATTACATCTCGACATCACTTAGTAGGATATACACTTCATTATCAAGGGTATTACGGCTATGGCGACTTACAATTAGAGCGAATTATAGACCTACTGTCTCTCTTTTTTATTGAAACAGAAAAATCTTTAACCTTAAATAGAAAAGGGTATTTAGCACTTGAACATCAACACAACTATCAAGCCGAAATGAATAACACCATCTATTTTGGAGGTGTAAGAAGCTTGGATTATAAATTTGATAAGCAACAGAACAAACTCGTTAAAACAATCGTACATGCCAATTAAAGCCTCTGAGTTAATATTAAATTCTAATGGTAGTGTTTATCACTTAAATCTGCATCCCGAAAACTTGGCGACTACAATAATTACTGTAGGTGATCCTGATCGTGTTGGTAGTGTGACTAAACATTTTGACAGTGTTGAATTTACAGCACATAAACGTGAATTTCATACACAAACAGGTACTTATAAAGGAAAAAGAATTACTGTAATTTCTACAGGAATTGGTACAGATAATATTGATATTGTTTTTAATGAATTGGATGCCTTAGTCAATATTGATTTAGTTAAACGAGAAATCAAACCTGAGTTGACCTCTCTAGATATTGTTAGAATTGGCACTTCTGGTTCAATACAAAAAAACATTCCACTTAATTCATTCTTAATTAGTGAGTATGCTGCTGGTTTTGATAGTTTATTACATTTTTATGATAGCGCGCATGTTCAGTATTTTAAAATTTCTGAAGCATTGAAAGAACAAACCAACTGGTTTGATAAAAAATCTGATCCTTATGTTGTAAAATGCAGTGATCGGTTGCTAAAAAAACTATCAAGCCATAAAACAGTCACTGGTTTTACCGCTACGAATGTTGGGTTTTATGGACCACAAGGACGAATATTACGATTAGCAATACAGGATAACGAGTTAAATGATAAACTTGCAAATTTTAATTATGAAGGAAAATCTATTACGAATCTCGAAATGGAAACTGCTGGAATTTATGGGATTTCAAATTTGTTAGGACATAACTCTATTTCTATGAATGCCATCATTGCAAATAGAGCGACTGGAGAATTTAGTGATGATCCAAAAGGAATTGTTGATAATCTCATCAAGTACACCTTAGACAAAATAGTAGGCTAAGGTTAATTTTAATACAAATACATTGAAACAAATAAATATAGGAGGCGTTCCTGAACATTTTAATCTCGCATGGTATCTTACACTAAAAAATGGTGAATATAAAGATGTAGGTATCAATTTAAGATGGAAAGACTATTTTAGTGGTACTGGCGCCATGAATAAGGCACTTCGTAAAGGCGAAATTGATATAGCTGTTATTCTTACAGAAGGCGTTATCAAAGATATTATAGATGGTAATCCATCCATAATTGTACAAACTTTTGTACAATCTCCGCTAATATGGGGAATTCACGTAGCTCATGATTCTAAATTTAAGAACGTAGCCGATTTAAGAGGCAGTAGAGCTGCAATTAGCAGATATGGATCTGGATCTCACCTAATGACTTATATCAATGCAGAAAAGCACAAATGGAATACAGAAAAAGATCTCAACTTTGAGGTTATTAAAAATCTTGATGGCGCTGTTGAAGGATTGACAAATGGTGATGCAGACTATTTTATGTGGGAAAAATTCACCACTAAACCGATAGTTGATAATGGCGTTTTTAGGCGTATTGACAACTGTCCTTCCCCATGGCCTTGTTTTGTTATCGCTGTAAGAGAAGAATTTTTGGAATCCAATTTAGAAGATGTAAAAACAATATTAAACATCATTAATAATACTACCGGAGAATTTAAAGACATCCCAAGCATTGATAAGACTATTGCGAATAGATATGATCAAAAATTAGAAGATGTGCAAGAGTGGTTATCTCTTACAGAGTGGTCTCAAGAGGTCATTGATGAACACACCGTTGATACTATTCAAAACAAGCTATTAAATTTAGATATCATTCCAGAAAAAGTAGCATACAGTACATTAGTTAAAAAAATATTTTGATATTTAGGTAGGAAAAAAGCACTTAAAATTGTTTTATGTTTAGTAGGTCTGAATGTTATAAATCAGGTATCTATACCTATTTTTTTTCTATAACATTCTATTAATCAAATTTTTATTACATTTGTTAATCCCCGCTTTTAAACTAACGTGACAAAACCAATCGAATTATGATGATAACAATTACTCTTATTCTCTCATTTTTAGTTGCACTCAATTTTGTTTTACTAATTGTAAGTTGCAACAAAACGACTAAAAAAAACACCCAAAAACAACCTACACTTATTAAAACCACTACTAAAAAAGTTAGCCCTGAACGACTCGCTACTAATCATTTAGCTCCTACAGGTAGTTAATTCTTACCAGTTAATTTCTTTCTTATTTTTTAATTTAAAAATAGCATTCGCTTTACTGAAATTATTATTTCCAAACCAATATCCCCTATTTGCACTTAACGGTGATGGATGACCTGATGTGAGCACTGTATGTTTTGTAATATCGATTAGTTTAATTTTCTTTTTAGCAAAACCTCCCCATAGTAAAAATACAACATTTGTCTTTTCTTTACTTATCACTTCAATAACTGTGTCTGTAAATTGTTCCCAACCTTTCTTTTGATGACTCCCAGCATCGTGCGCCCTCACTGTCAATGTTGCATTTAATAATAGAACACCTTGCTTAGCCAAATATTCCAGATTTCCAGATTTTGGATATGGAATTTCCAAATCACTTTCTAGTTCTTTAAATATGTTCCTCAATGAAGGAGGGTGTGGAATACCATCTGCTACCGAAAAACACAAACCATTAGCTTGACCATCTCCATGGTAGGGATCTTGACCAATGATTACCATTTTTATGTTATCCAACGAACACAAATCAAAAGCAGAAAATATTTGTCCTTCTGGCGGGAAACAGTTGTAATTGACATACTCTTGTTTTACAAAATCTATTAAGTCTTTAAAATACGGCTTTTCAAATTCACTAGTAAGTTGTGCTTTCCAGCTTGGGTCTATATTTATGTTCATTTCGTATAAAAAATATAAAGTCCAAAATATGAAGAATCTAAAAAAAACCCTAACTTTTAGTGCGCTAAGGTCAAGATTACATTAATCCGTCAAAAGCACTATTGTGAAATACTCAAAATTAGTTGTTTTGTGTTTTTTATATGGACACATCATTGTGTTTCTAAAAAATTGAAAAAGTATGACTGATATTATATTTCAATCCGCTAAAACATGTTACTACTCAATCATTAATAGGTATCTTTGTACCCCTTAACGATGACAGGTAGCTATTGATGATTCATATTCACGAAAAGACATTACAAGACGTTGAATTCTACACGGTTTTAAAACAAGTGGCAGATCTTTGTATTACAGATTTAGGACGTGTTGAATCCTTAGAAATCAAACCACTAACAACTAGAGAAGCTATTCTTCAGTCTCTTGATTACACCAATGAATACGTAGCTTCATTTTATAATGATAATAGGATTCCAAATCATGGATTTGAGCCTATAACGAAGGAGATTAAGCTCTTAAAAATTGAAAACTCTTATTTAGACACTAAAAGTTTTAAGAAAATTGCTTCTATTACACTTACCATAAATGAGCTATTAAAGTTTTTCAAGAAATTTGAAGAGTATTATCCATCGTTATACCAAACATCGTCTAAGTTAGAGATCATTGCACATGTCATTACAGAAATTGACGCCATTATTGATCGTTTTGGTGATATTAAAGATAATGCTACAGATACATTGTATCAATTACGCCAATCCATTAACTCTATTCGAGGTAAGATTAATATCAGTTTCAATGCGGCCCTAACACAATACCACAATCTAGAATATTTAGATGATATAAGAGAATCTGTAGTTGAAAACAAACGTGTACTTGCTGTAAAAGCGATGTACAGACGTAAGGTGAAAGGCAGTATATTAGGAGGTAGTAGAACAGGTAGTATCGTTTACATCCAGCCAGAACAGACGTTTCAATATGCAAGAGAACTTAATAATCTTGAGTTTGATGAAAGCGAAGAAGTTGATAAAATCCTTAGAAACTTAACTGAATATATTCGCCCTTATGTAAGTCTATTACAACGTTATCAAGAGTTTCTTTTAAACATAGATGTCATCTATGCAAAAGCAAAACATGCACAGTCAATTAACGGAATTCTCCCATCAATAAACGATGAAAAGGTATATAGTGCACAAGACGCCTATCATCCTTTACTCTATTTATCAAATAAAGAAGAAGGCAAAAAAACCCATCCTCAATCTATTGTTTTACATCCAGAAAACAGAATTATTGTTATTTCTGGACCAAATGCAGGTGGAAAAAGTATCACGCTCAAAACAATTGGCTTAATGCAAGTTATGTTACAGAGTGGTTTATTAATTCCAGTTCATGAGAAAAGTAATCTCTGCTTTTTTAACCGCATTATAAGTGATATTGGCGACAATCAATCTATAGAAAATCATTTAAGCACGTATAGCTACCGTTTAAAACAAATGAACTTTTTTCTTCGGAAATGTAACAAAAACACCCTATTTCTTATAGATGAATTTGGTACAGGAAGTGACCCAGAACTAGGTGGTGCTTTAGCTGAAACATTTTTAGAAGAATTTTACCATCGAGAAGCCTACGGAATTATAACCACCCACTACTCCAATCTTAAAGTGTTATCAAACGAGTTGCCCTATATGCAAAATGCAAATATGATGTTTGATGAAAAAACGTTGGAACCAATATTTAAATTGGCTTTAGGCCAAGCAGGTAGTTCGTTCACGTTTGAGGTCGCTCAAAAAAACGGAATCCCATATAGTCTTATCAATCGTGCAAAAAAGAAAATTGAGCGCGGTAAAGTCCGTTTTGATGCCACTATTGCAAAGCTTCAAAAAGAACGCAGTAAACTAGAAAAGACAGAGCGCTCCTTAAAAGAAAACGAAAAGAAAAAACAATCTGAAGCTGATAAACTAGAAGAGATCAATGCTAAGGTTCAAAAGAAATTAGAGAACTTTCAGGAGCTATATGATTCTAACCAACGTCTTATTTACTTGGGTCAAAAGGTTAATGATATATCAGAGAAGTATTTTGACGATAATAGAAAGAAAGATTTGATGGCTGAACTATTTAAATTGGTTCAAATAGAAAACTCTAAACGTAAGAAAGTTTCCGCAAAACAAAAAAGAGCCGAAAAAGCTAAAGTAATAGAAGTCAAAAAAGAAGCAGAACAAAAGGTTGCTGTGATTCGTAAAAAGAAGAAATCTGCGAAAGAAAAGGCGATACCTATAGAGAAGCCTAAACCTATTCTTAGATTAGGAGATCGTGTGAGAATGCAAGATGGTCGCGCAGTTGGAACTATTGATAAAATAGAAAAAAATAAAGCTGTTGTTAATTACGGTATGTTTACAACTAATGTGAGTATGGAGCAATTAGAATTAGTTGAGTCTGTAAAATAAAAAAGCAACGGTTTAGATGACAATCATCGCTTCTTAAAATTGCTAGCAATAATTAGTTACAATTTGCTGCAACATCTATTACTTCACGTTGTATTTCAATTAAATTATCTAATACCGTTGTACCTCGAAGAGTAACTTCTATATAATCGTTAGCAATATTAGTGATAAGACCTTTGAAATTTGTGGTTGTTAATTGGGTTGTAACAGGATCATTATTTGAAGGCTCTATTTGATGTGCAAATATTTTAAAACGTTTTACAAAAGAAACCTTTACATTAGCATACGTTTGAGCATCGTAGACAAAAAAAAGACTACCTGAAGGGACTGTAACAACTCTCCTAGAAAAATAAGTATCAGTATCTTCATCTGTCATTTCGGCAAATTGAGATTCTGAGAATGACATTATGGACAAAGAAAGTAGATTGGCTTCTTTCTTACGTATGAACCTTTCTACCAAAAAAATTGCATCTATGATAGATGTATTACCAGACAGTATTCTTAAATCTAAGTACAGACTTAAAAAGAAACTACACTTAGATAAAGAAGAGGATTTAACTCAATTTTTAAATACTTTATAAATCTATCACGTATTTTTGCAAAGTGATAGAAGCCTTACCAAAAAACAAACAATTAATTCTCTTTGATGGTGTTTGCAATCTTTGCAATACATCCATTCAATACGTGATTAAACATGATAAAAACAATCTATTTATGTTCGCACCTTTAGAGAGTACAATTGGTCAAGACATTATTAACAAGTATAATATCGATACAAAAAATACAGATTCGATTATACTCTACTCTGAGGAAAACGGATTATTTACTAAATCAACAGCAGCATTAAAAATTGCTAATCATCTTGGGTTTCCTTTGAATATACTGTCTGTGTTTTTTATCATTCCACCGTTTATTAGAAATTGGGTATATGATTTTATCGCAAAGAATCGATATAGATGGTATGGTAAACAAGAAGCATGTATGATCCCAACACCTGAGTTGAAGTCGAAGTTTTTAGGATGAGATAAACTAAAGGGATCCCAATGCAAAAAAAAAGTGATTTCAACAAAAAAAGCCCTTTCGGGAAAAAAGGACTTTAATAATTAACAACTAATTAAAACTAAATTTAACTATAAAATAATTTTTAATCAAGAGGGATTATCTAATGATAATTTGATTAATAGCACATTACTTATAAAGTAAATTTACTGCATATCTTACATCTCCAGCAAAAACATCGTTGTAAACCCAAAAAAAAATGTTCAATAAGCGTGACGTGTAAAAAACATCTATAAGATGCATATTTGACCTCCATTTTTTAAAGACTCATTCAAACTATAGGTTACCTAATCCAAATCATGAGCTTACTCGTACATTTTTTTTATCTAAGTAGTTGCGCAATAGCTTTACAGTAAACATAAAACTACTTATAATGAGACATGTCATTTTAATACTACTATTCTTATCTGCATTTTGCTTTGCAAATACAGATAAAAAACCAAATAACAACACGCCGTCAACACTTAAAGAAGTCACTGTCTACTTGAGTGGAGCTCAAATTAAAAGAACAGCAACTATTAAACTATTAAAAGGCACTACAACGTTTGTATTTAATAAATTATCACCAAATATTCAAGAGAACAGCATACAAATTTATGGACTTAAAAGCGCGTCTATTCTTTCTGTTAACTTCGGGATTAACTATTTATCAAAGCAAATCACAACGGGAGCGGTTGCCCCTATTCAACAACAAATGGTAAATCTAAATAACGACTATAAGTCTCAAGACCATATTATAACTGGATATAACGAGGACCTTTACCTTATTCAATAAAACAGAACACTCGGTAATACTAAGGAATTGGTTAGTCTAGAAAAACTTCAAAAATTTTCAGGGTATTTCAGAACTAGAATAACTGAGATTAAAGAAAAGATTGAAGACGCTACTACCATAAAAAATAAAATCAGCGTTCAAGTTTCCAATTTAAGAAAACAACTTAATGAGCTTAATGTAGACGAAAAAGTGCAAACTGGAGAAATTAAAATTAAGTTGAATACAGAGAATTACTACAGACTTAAATTTAATTATAAAATACAATATAAGCGAGGCTGGCTGGTTTCCTATATATGATAATAAAGCTAAGAAAATTAATAAACCAATTCAATTAACCTATAAAGCTCATGTCTATCAAAATACCGGTAACAACTGGGATAATGTAAAATTAACACTGTCAACAAGTGATCCACACACGAACAATTTTAAGCCTAATGTAGATCCTAAATATTTAAATTTCATAAGCAAACACAACAACAACAACAACAACAACAACAACAACAACAACAACAACAACAACAACAAAACAAACAAAAACAAAAA
>JAWUWM010000026.1:0-22631 GCA_034111845.1 Psychroserpens sp.
TAACCCACTTTAAGTCCGACTTCATTGACATTATGATCTCCAGCTTCCAAAAGTTTTCTTGCGACTTCCATTTTGTAGTCAAATAAGAAACTAAACACAGTGTCTCCATAAATTTGCTTAAACCCTTCTTTTAGTTTTTTAAGACTGAGACCTATCTCTTCACTAAGTTCTTGTAATGTTGGTGGTTCTGCCATACGAGCAATCATAATATCTTTAGCTTTTCTAATTTTGATGACGTTGGTTTCATCCACTAAAAACGGACATTGTTCAATATCAGCATCTTCACTTCTATTAAAATACAAACTCAATAACTCTAAGGCCTTCCCTTTAAAATAAAGTGTTTTTATTGATGAATTAAGGTTATAGTTTATGATTTGATTTAATGCAATCGCCATTGACGGTGTTATTTTACCATCCTTATAATATTTCTTGTCTTTATTATCAACACTTAAAAACGTGATATAATCTGCTTCTTGAGAAAACAGACCATGAAACTTCTTAATAGACACCAAAACAGTGACCAACCAAGATTTCGAATGCACCTCTAAATGAATAGGTAAATCGCGTTGCGGATTGTAGAGTAACAATGAATTCTCCTCCTCTATTTTTAATCTATAATTACCATTATTGAAGATAAAGTCACTTGAACCTTTAATGCAATAATGAAACTGAATAAAACTACTATCAATCTCACGTTCAACTATTTGCATCTCATTTGTTTCATTTCGATATGTAAGTACGAAAAACCCGTCGTCTAACTTTGTTTCAGTAAATGAACCTCTAGCGATATTTTTTGAGTCTGAAAAATTCATAATATTATTATCCTTATTTAGATTCGTTCTAAACTAATACAGTTTAAAGCATCGGTATGACTGTAAAAATATGACTTTTATCATGTTTTAAGAACTAATAATCGTAAAAAACCACAAACGATACTTAAAGTTCTTCTAGCGTTGTTTTTTATGGATAATGCTTTATACTTTTGCTATCGCATGTTTTCCTGGATAATTTTCCAAATCAATTATGGAGCACTATAATATGTCGAGAGGCACATCTTTTTACGCAATAGGCTTAAGCTATAAAAAAGCTGACGCCAAAGTTCGTGGTCATTTTAGTCTGGATGAAAATTCTAAACGCGCTTTATTAGACCAAGCAAAACAAAATGGTATAGAAAGCTTAATCGTAACCTCCACTTGTAATAGAACCGAAATCTACGGTTTTGCAGAACATCCTTTTCAACTCATTCAATTACTTTGTGACAACACAAAAGGAACTGTTGAAGAATTTCAAAAAGTGGCTTACGTTTACAAAAACAAAGATGCTATTTCACATATATTTCGTGTAGGTTCCGGATTAGACAGCCAAATTCTTGGAGATTTTGAGATTATTAGTCAGTTGAAAGTCAGTGCACGTTTATCTAAAAAACATAAAGTATTCAATCCTTTTTTAGAGCGCTTGGTTAATTCTGTAATTCAAGCGTCTAAGCGTATTAAGACTGAAACTGAAATTTCATCAGGTGCAACATCAGTATCTTTTGCATCTGTTCAATACATTATGAAGTCTATTGAAAATGTTTCAGAAAAAAATATTTTACTCTTCGGAACAGGGAAAATTGGTAGAAATACCTGTGAAAATTTAGTAAAACACACTAAAAATCCTCACATCACACTTATAAATAGAACAAAAGATAAGGCAGAAGCTGTTGCTGGTAAATTTAATTTGCTGGTAAAAGATTATGCAAATCTTCAAGAAGAGATTAATACTTCAGATATATTAATTGTTGCTACTGGCGCTCAAAACCCCACGGTAGACAAACATTGTATTCAAACGACTAAACCCTTATTAATTTTAGACCTTTCCATTCCGAAGAACGTAAATGAAAACGTTTCAGAATTAGGCAACGTCACTTTAGTGCACCTCGATGATTTAGCACAGATTACAGATGATACTTTAGAACGCAGAAAACTTCATATTCCCGTAGCCGAAGCTATTATAGAAGATATTAAAACCGAATTTAATGCTTGGCTAGCCACACGAAAGTTTGCACCCACCATGAAAGCATTAAAACATAAATTAACTGGTTTTGCAACTGCAGAATTAGATACACAACGTAAAAAGATGAGTGATTTCAATGAAGCGCAAGCTGAATTGATAAGCAGTAAAATTATTCAAAAAATCACCAATCATTTTGCACATCATTTAAGAGGCGATGATGTTTCTACAGACGATAGCCTAGAACTCATAAAAAAAGTGTTTCAACTAGAAGCAACAACAGATAATGTCTAAACTCATAAGAATAGGAACTCGTGATAGCAAATTAGCGCTATGGCAAGCCAAAATTGTACAAAGTCAACTCGAACATTTAGGACATAAAACAGTCTTAGTCCCTGTAAAATCAACAGGTGATATTGTTTTAGATAAACCCATTTACGAATTAGGAATCACCGGTGTTTTCACAAAAACATTAGATGTCGCAATGCTTAATGGACACATTGATATTGCTGTGCATTCATTTAAAGATGTACCAACAGTATTACCAAAAGGTATTGTACAGGCAGCGGTTATAAAACGTGGTAATGTAAGAGATTGTTTGGTCTTCAATGATAATGAAGAATTTCTCTCACAACGCGAAGCCATTATCGCTACTGGTAGTTTAAGACGTAGAGCACAATGGTTAAATCGCTACCCGACGCATACAACAGTTGGGTTGCGAGGCAATGTAAATTCTCGCTTAGAGAAATTAGAAAATAGTGATTGGAATGGTGCTATTTTCGCAGCAGCTGGTTTAGGCCGACTAGATATAAAACCAGAAGAAAGTTTTAATCTAGAATGGATGGTTCCTGCACCTGCTCAAGGCGCTATTATGATTACAGCACTAGAAGAAGACGAAGAAACGCGTACTATTTTAACAGAAATAAATCATAAAGAAACAGAAATAGCGACAGCAATAGAACGTAAATTCTTAAACCTTTTAGAAGGCGGTTGCTCTGCTCCAATTGGCGCATTAGCATTTATAAAAGAAGAAGAGGTGCACTTTCAAGGTGTATTATTAAGCCTCGACGGAACTAAAAAAATAGAAGTCCAGCGTACAGTAGCTCTAGGCGCCCATCATGATTTAGCGCAGTTTTGTGCAGACTATATCATTGAGCGCGGTGGAACTCGCCTGATGGACACCATTAAAAAAGCACCTAAAAAGGCTAATATTTTCTCAACTAAAACCTTAACCGATGATCAAAGATATCAGTTTTGTGAAGCTGTAGTAAGTGACCATTCAGACTTTATAAAAATAAGCTTGAACCGTATGACAGCGACTGTTTTAAGACCAATGCCTAAAAATGTTGTAATTACAAGTAAAAATGCAGTTGAAGCCTTGATTACTAATTTTTCTTCGGAAGAATTGAAATTCGAAAACATCTATTGCGTTGGTAGAAAAACAAAACGATTTGTAGAACGCAAAATTGGCAAAGTCAAACACACTGAAAACAGTGCTAAAGCTCTTGCTGAATATCTGGTTGATTATATTGATGGTACGCACGTCACCTATTTTTGTAGTAATTTACGATTAGACGATCTACCAACCATTCTAGCTGATAATCAAATTGAAGTCAATGAAGTTATTGCTTACGAAACAAAACATGAGTCACATCAAATAGATGATTCTGTAGAAGGTGTTATGTTTTATAGCCCGTCTACTGTACAAAGTTACAAGCAAGAAAACGATGATGACATTATTGCATTTTGCATTGGAGATACGACTGCAACAGAAGCTAAAAAGCATTTTAAAGATGTAAGAGTTGCTAAGATGCCCACTGTTGAAAGTGTTGTGAAATTGGTGAATGAATATTACAAATAACTGTCATTCCTGCAAAAGCAGGAATCCACTTTAGATTAATAATAAAAATAGATTCCTGCTCTCGCAGGAATGACAATAGTATGATTAAAAACGATTTATTTTTAAGAGCATTAAAAGGAGAAACTGTTGATCGTCCACCAGTTTGGATGATGCGTCAAGCAGGTCGTTATCTTCCTGAATTTATGGAAATCAAAGCGAAATATGATTTCTTTACACGTTGTCAAACGCCAGAATTAGCCAGTGAAATTACAGTGCAGCCCATTCGTCGTTATGGAATGGATGCTGCTATTTTGTTTTGCGATATTTTAGTCATTCCCCAAGCCATGAATATTGAGGTACAGATGAAGCCTAATTTTGGTCCTTATTTACCAAATCCTATTCGTTCTCAAAAAGATGTAGATACTGTTATTGTTCCCGACGTTAAAGAAGCTCTAAGTTATGTTTATGACGCCATAAAGATGACTAAAGAGAAACTCAATGATGATATTCCTCTCATTGGTTTCGCGGGCTCTCCATGGACGATTTTATGTTATTGCGTGCAAGGTCAAGGTTCTAAAAACTTTGATAAAGCAAAAGAGTTTTGTTTTACAAACCCTATGGCTGCACATCAATTATTACAAAAAATTACAGATACAACGATTGCTTATTTGAAAGAAAAAGTAAAAGCAGGTGTTAATGCAGTTCAAGTCTTTGATTCTTGGGGAGGCATGTTATCTCCTGTAGATTATCAAGAGTTTTCTTGGCAATACATTCAGCAAATTATTGATGCTTTGAAAGATGAAGCTCCTGTAATTGCTTTTGGAAAAGGCTGTTGGTTCGCATTAGACGAAATGGCAAAATCTGGTGCTTCTGCACTTGGTATTGACTGGACATGCTCTGCAAGAAATGCACGTTATTTAACGGGTGGAAACATAACTTTACAAGGTAATTTTGATCCTACACGATTATTTTCTCCTCCTAGTGAGATCAAGAAAATGGTAACGCAAATGATTAATGATTTCGGAAAAGATAAGTATATTGTGAACTTAGGTCATGGAATTTTACCAAACATTCCTTTAGAGAATGCGAAAGCATTTATTGATGCTGTCAAGGACTATAAGAGTCCTAATTAATTTCTGGGCGTTACCACAAGTGGTCGCGCTCGCGCAAGTCGCTATCACAGATGAGCTTCAACAAGTGCTTCATCGCTAACGCAGATTGAGATTTAAAATAAAATCGATAATTTAGTAAAAAATTGAAAGTGGAATCTCAATGTGATTAAGGTTCCCACTTTCGTGGGAAGCAAACATGATTAATACTATTTTAAAAGGGATTCAAGCCTACACAGGAGCTTTAGCTTTAATATCAAAGTTGAAACTTTGGAAGTACTTTTTTATACCAATAATCATTAGTATTGTTACTGCCACATTAATTGCCCTTTCAGCTTACGGATTATCAGATAATATTGGAAACTTCATAGCTAGAATATGGCCATGGGATTTTGGTAAAGACACCTTTACTTGGATCTCGACTTTTATTGGCGTAATCGTCGTTTTAGCCATTGGCTTAATCCTTTACAAACATATTATAATGGCATTATCAGCGCCATTTATGAGCCCAGTTTCAGAAAAAATAGAGGCGCATCTCACTGGTGTGACTAAGCATAACTACAGAAAAACCTCTTTTCAAGAGCAATTGTGGCGAGGGATTAGAATAAACTTTAGAAACTTAGGTAAAGAGTTATTAATAACAGTACCTCTGTTACTCTTGAAATTCGTACCTGTTGTTAATATATTTTCAATAATTCTATTAGTTATGGTTCAAGCCTACTACGCAGGTTTTGGTAATATGGACTATACTTTAGAACGTCATTTTAAGTATCGTGAGAGCGTTAAGTTTATTAGACGACATCGCGGAATTGCTATTGGTAACGGTCTTGTTTTTATTCTTTTTCTTATTATTCCTGTTATAGGTGTCATTTTAGTTTTACCAATGAGCGTTACAGCTGCATCTATTAAAACGGTAGAATTATTAAAAAAAGACGCACTTCTAAATATTACTAACCCCTTAGTCTAATGATCGCTCAATTTGAAGGTTTTGAAATCAACGCTATTCACCACGGTGATGCCTGGAAAATCTGTGACTTAATGGTGGCTAATGCAGATCGTTTTAGACCGTATTTCCCTGGGACTTTAGCTGAAAATTTAAATCCGACATTATCGCAAATTTTTGTAGATAAAAAGATAAAAGCTTTTCAAAATAAAGAGGAATTCTTATTTACTTTAAAGCACTCTGAAACTAGAGAATTAGTAGGTCTTATCTACATTAAAGAAATAGATTTAGACAAACAACAAGGTGAATTTGCTTACTGTATTGGCTACACTTTTGAAGGCAAAGGATTAACTTCTAAAACCGTTAAATTATTATCTCGTTATGCGTTTGAAACATTAGGCTTATCGACATTGCAAATTATTGCTCACAAGGATAATATCCCAAGTGTAAAAGTGGCTTTAAATACTGGCTACAAATGGCAAAATACTTTAGAAAACGAATTCACTCCTCCTAATGAATCGCCTTTAGATATGGAGTTGTATGAATTATATAAAAGCTAAAATATCCTACAAGGTTTTCAAAACTTAGCCTAATTATCCTGCAAGGTTTCAAAAACCTTGTAGGTATCTAAAAAAGACAAAAACATGAAGCTAGACATTTTAGAAAAAAATCATTATTATCATATTTATAATCGAGGGATAAACAGCGACCTTATTTTTAAAAATGAAGATAATATGCTTTATTTTCTGAGCTTAGTTGGTAAATATCTTAACGAGAGTGTCGATATTATTGCCTTTTGTTTAATGAATAATCATTTTCATTTTATTGTAAAAGTTACAAATGAAGAAAGTGTTGTAAATAGCTTTTCCAAGTTATTCAATTCATACGCAAAATCATATAATAAACAACAGAATAGAACTGGAAGTTTATTTCAAAAACATTTTAAGAGAAAACGTTTGGATACAGAAGATTATTTCAAAAACTTAATCTTATATATCCATAATAATCCAGTTAGTGCTATTGATAACTACAAATTCTCATCCTATTTTCACTATCTAAACGACACTAATCCTAAAACATTTAAATTATCAAAATCTGAAGTAATCAAACATTTTGATAACATTAAAAACTTTAAACATATGCATGAAAATTCGGATTCATACCTACAAGGTTTTGAAAACCTTGCAGGAGAAAAAAGTATTGATACAGATATCAAAGACAAATTCTTCAAATACATACACGAATTACAAGACACCATAGCTTCAAAACTAGAAGCCATTGACGGTAAAGCAAAGTTTCAAGAAGATGTTTGGGATCGTCCTGAAGGAGGCGGTGGACGAACACGTGTCATTGAAAACGGTAGTGTTTTCGAAAAAGGAGGTGTTAATATCTCTGGTGTTCACGGTAAATTACCAGACTCTATGCAAAAATATTTTGGTGTTGAAGATGCCGATTTTTTTGCCTGCGGACTAAGCCTAGTACTCCACCCTATAAACCCAATGGTGCCAACCGTTCATGCCAATTGGCGTTATTTTGAAATGTATGATAAAGAAGGTAACATTGTGGATCAATGGTTTGGTGGCGGACAGGATTTAACACCTTACTACTTATTTGAAGACGATGCAAAACACTTTCATCAAACCTGTAAAACAGCTTGTGACAAACACAATCCAGAGTTTTATCCAAAATATAAAGCACGTTGTGATGAGTATTTTCACAATGCGCACAGAAATGAAGGTCGTGGTATTGGTGGCTTATTCTTCGATTATTGTAAAGCTTCCGAAGATATGAGCATGCAAAACTGGTATGATTTCGTGACCGAAGTGGGTGACAGCTTTTTAGAAGCATACGTCCCAATTGTAGAACAAAGAAAACATTTAGAATACACTAAAGAACAACGCAATTGGCAAGAAATTAGACGTGGTCGTTATGTTGAGTTTAACTTGGTTCATGATAAAGGCACGTTATTCGGTTTAAAAACGAATGGACGTATTGAAAGTATCCTTATGAGTTTACCTCCACACGTGCAGTGGGTTTATGACCATCACCCAGAAGCTGGAAGTGAAGAGGAGAAACTATTAACTATTTTACAAAACCCTATTGATTGGGTATAATATGAATTGTTACTGCGGAAATAGTAAAACTTATAACGCTTGTTGTGGAGTTTTTCATTTAAACAACGGAAAAACAGAAACAGCAGAACAATTAATGCGCTCAAGATATAGTGCATTTGTCTTGGCTAAGGGTGATTATTTAATGCAAACTCACCATAGTTCAACGAGGCCAATTTCAGAAAAAAAAGAAATTGTTAAATGGGCAAAGTCCGTAGACTGGATAAAACTAGAAGTCCTAGAAACAACTAAAGGTTTAGAGGGTGACGAAGACGGAACAGTGACATTTAATGCTTATTTTTATGAAAATGGAAGCCTTGAGCTTATTCACGAAAAATCTACTTTTTTAAAAGAAAACGACATATGGTATTACTTAAGTAATGCCAAAAATTAGTAAAACTGTCAAGTTTTAATACCAATTCCCATTAGGACTGACAATCGATAAATAAAAAACTATGTACCCACTAAAAAGAAACCGAAGATTAAGAACCAACGACTCTATAAGAAGCTTAGTTCGTGAAACCATTATTTCTCCTAATGATTTTTTGGTGCCGTTATTTATTGTTGAAGGAAAAGGAATCAAACAAGAAATCCCATCTATGCCAAATTACTATCGTTTTAGTTTGGATTTATTGGAGCACGAAGTTAAAGAAATTTGGAAACTGGGATTAAAATCGGTTTTACTATTTGTAAAAGTACCAGACAATCTAAAAGATAATAAAGGTACTGAAGCACTAAATCCAAACGGTCTCATGCAACGCGCTATTAAAACGGTAAAAAATGTGTGTCCTGGCATGTTAGTGATGACAGATGTGGCATTAGATCCTTACTCCTCTTTTGGTCACGACGGAATTGTCCAGAACGGAAAAATAATCAACGACGGTACAGTTGATATTTTAGCTGAAATGAGCCTCTCTCACGCTCAGGCTGGAGCAGACTTTGTTGCGCCAAGCGATATGATGGATGGTCGTATTTTAGCGATCCGTGAAGCTTTGGAAAATGATGGTTTTACAGATACTGGTATTATGAGCTACTCCGCAAAATATGCTTCTGCTTTTTATGGACCTTTTCGTGATGCTTTAGACTCTGCTCCTGCAAATATTAAAGATGTCCCTAAGGATAAAAAATCATATCAAATGGATTATGCGAATCGTTTTGAAGCCATCAGAGAAACTGAAATGGATATTGATGAAGGTGCAGATATCGTTATGGTAAAACCAGGATTATGTTATCTAGATATTGTTCGGGAGATTAAAAATGAAGTCGATGTTCCTGTTGCAGTATACCAGGTTTCTGGAGAGTACTCCATGCTCAAAGCTGCTGCCGAAAAAGGTTGGTTAGATCATGACGCGGTTATGCTAGAACAAATCACAGCAATTAAACGTGCAGGTGCAGATGTTATAGCGTCCTACTTTGCAAAAGATGTTGTGAAATTGATTAATTCTTAAAGTACAAAATTATCAAGTTGAGCAGTTGAGCAGTTGAGCAGTTGAGAAACAAACGTATAACAGACTTCAAAACACTAAACATAAATAGCTAAAAAACGTTAATCAGTGCATAATACCTTTAAATCATACAGTAAAATAGGTTTCTATTTAAAAGTTTTTTACTATTTTCAATTTCGAATACATTGTAAAACTAGATAATACTTTCGAATCAAAATGGACGCTACAGATAAACGAATTCTTGAAATGCTTAAAAATAATGCACGTGAATCCTTTGCTAATATTGGAAAATCTGTAGAATTATCAGCTCCAGCTGTTGGAAATCGTGTTAAACAATTAGAAGAAAAAGGTATTATTCGAGGGTACTCTCTACTAGTTAATCATGAAAAATTAGGGATTAACACTAAAGCCTATATCATTCTAAAAATTCATCAGTCCAGTACGTTAAGAACTGCTTATAATCAAATTAAATATTTACCAGAAATACAACGTTGTGATAGAATTACTGGCGAAGATAGCCTGTGTATTTTAGGGTATTTTAAAGATAATAAAGAATTAGTAAATTTACTAGAGCGTATTTCTCAATATGGCGTACCACATACAAATATCATATTAGAAAGTTGAAATATCTATTTTAAGATGTAGTAGATTTTGAATCTATAATTATCATTTAATATCAATTGTGCGTCTTGCCATCAACTAGACAAAAAAATGACTAGACCTGATTTACGAGATATTGCTCAAAAATATGATAGCATTAACCTCTCAAATTATATAAGAGGACATAAACATACCATTGAAAATAAAGGTTATAATTTACCTTGTGTTAAATCCCCACACCTAATAGACAATGACATTTACAGCATATTATATTACACTAATTAGTCTTATTTCTATAATCTATGCGATTAATTTAAAGCACTCTGGAACACATAATAGTGTCAAGTTATTTTACTAACTGTAGTTAAATTTATTTATGTATAACACCAGTCTTAGATATATATTTACATCAATTTCAATAGATTAGATTCTATTGAAATTCTTATATGATCTTTCATTGTTATACGCTAATACATTTTTTAGTATCCATATTAATGATTATACTTGTAGTACTAAACCTACCTTTCAAATGCTTAAACAATTAAAACCGCTTTACTTATTCTTAATATTTTTTTTATCTGCTCATTCTGTGTCTGCACAACTCGAAGCACACGATATTGAAGGGGAAGGTTGGGCTAAAGGGGATTTTATAGAATTTGGAATCAATTCTAAAGGTGTATATGGAGCTCGAAACATTAATAGACCTCCAAATTTTCACGACAATAGAGAATCTGATGGAAATGAAATTTTTGGGTTTATTGCAAATCCACTTGCTGACGGTTGGATAGATTACGATGGTGATTTTTTCACTCCAGGTCTACCCGAAGAAGGTTTTACCATTGAAGTTGATGGGCAAAATTACAATAATAATAACGCCGACGGGCTATTTCAAATTCCGGGTGAAATAAAGGGTATCAATGTCATATTATCTGACTGTTTTGAAGATACAGCTCAAATCACATGGGAAGGAAATATCGTTGGCCTTAACGTCAAAAGATATTACAGTGTAACTCAAGATGGTCTTTTTATACAAATGACCACTATTATCAAAAATGTGTCTGAAGAACTTAAAGAGAACGTTTTTTTTATGCATAATGTAGATCCTGATAATAATGTTACCCTAAGTGGTAATTATGAAACTGATTTAGAAATTGTATCACAAGCAGTTTCTACCGATAACGATGTTTGTCTTGTTAAAGCGTCTCAACCAGCAATTGGAACTCCTGAGGATATCGATGGGTCAGATGTAAGTTTATATGCCAAAGATGAAAATGCAAGAGTTAGTTATGGTGGTTTTGACAACCGTAGCGCCAGTAATGTTTGGAATGGTAGTGGCTTGACTTCTGCTGAAGGTAGTGCAACCGCCTTCATTGATGAAGCCATTTCAATCGCATTTAATTTAGGTGATTTAGAGCCGAATCAAACGACAAGATTCACGTACTATTACATACTCGAAAATGTTGATGAAACCTTTATTCCATTAATCGTAAATGTTTTTAAACAAAACCCGAGCGTATGCAGTGGTGTTGATGGTGAAATTGTGCTTTCCGGTTTAGATCCTGGAGTATCATACAGTATAGAGTATTTAGATGATGGTATTCTAATTCCAAACACGACTTATATCGCAGATGGTAATGGCGACGTTAATCTTTCAAACTTAGATGCTGGTATTTATTCAGGAATAAGATTAAGTTTTAGTGGTTGTGCTACCGATATAGAAACGGTTTTCGAATTAACAGATCCCGAGCCTCCAAATTATACGATAACAAACCAAGAGTCTACCGATTGTGCCAATCCAAATGGTAGTATAACACTATCTGGATTAACACCTTATACCAATTACAGGTACCAGTATACTTATAATGGTGCTCTTTTTGATCCCCAAATTGCCACTGCAGGACCCATTGGCGATGTATTACTACCTAATTTACCAGTCGGTACGTATGCAAATTTTATTTTAGAACAATATGAATGTATCACACCTAGTTCTCAAATCATTGAAATAACTGGTCCTCCTATTCCTATAGTCCCTGTTATTCCTAGTCAATTTTATTGTGATGATGACGTCGATTATATAACAACTATTGATGTAACGCCTTTAGATGCTTTCGCCTTAGGAGTCGACTCGCCAGGGGATCATATTATCACGTATCATGAAACAGAACAGGATGCTATTGATGGCATAACCATTTCTGCTTCAAATTATACGACCCCTGGTCAAAACACATTTACATTATATACTAAAAAAACAAATACTGGATCAAACTGTTTTTCTTACAGTTCGTTTTCTATTACTATTAACATTCCTGCAGATTTTGAATTAACAGATGACTATATTTGTTTAAATAGTGACGATTCCATAAATACAGATTACACCCTTCCTGTGCTTTCCACAGGATTATCTAATACACTTCATGATTTCGAATGGTATTTTGAGGGCACTATAATCTCTGGAGAAAGTTCAAATATGTTAACAGCAATGGCATATGGAGATTACTCTGTAAAAGTTACAGTAATTGCAACCGGATGCGATATTACCGAACAAGCCACTATTTTACCGTCTGGCCCTCCCCAAACCTTCGAAGTTAATATTACTTCAGATCCGTTTTCTGAAAATCATACTGCAGAAATCATCGTTACTGGTTTTGGTGAATATAACTATAGAATTGACACCCGTCCATACCAATCATCTCCAATATTTAATAATATTAAGGCAGGATTTCATAAGTTTTATATCATAGATATTAATGGCTGTGGAGAAATTATAATAGAAAAAACGTTCATTGATTATATGAAAGTGTTTACGCCCAATGGTGATACATTTAAAGATTATTGGCAAATCATAGGCATCAACGAGCTGATACAACCTAAAATTTATATCTATAATAGGTTTGGAAAACTGTTAACACGCTTGGATCCAAACTCTGTTGGATGGGATGGGATATACAATGGACAATTGTTACCAACATCAGATTATTGGTTCACCATAACCTTTAAAGATGACCAAAATAATGACAGAGAATTTAAATCGCATTTCACTTTAAAACATTAATATTTGTTTAAGCATTTACAGCCTAAACTTTCGTTTCTTATAACTAAAAATGAGGTAAAGTGATCCTAATCGAAAATAGTGAAGTTGATTTTTGTAAATTAGCGTCAAACTAAAACCATCCATGGGATTACTTATATTTTACGGAGTCATATCTATATTTTTCTCTTTCTTATGCTCTATTTTAGAAGCTGTGCTTTTAAGTGTAACGCCAACATTTATTAACTTAAGAAAGCAAGAAGGTAAAAGCTATGCTGCACCGCTAGAAGTGTTAAAAAAAGATGTAGACAGACCATTAATTGCGATACTAACGTTAAATACAATTGCACATACCGTTGGTGCCATTTTAGTAGGAAAAGAGGCAGAAGGATTATATGGGAATGGTGACGGTTATGGCGTGTTTATCGTTTCGGCAGTAATGACAATTTTAATTTTAGTTGCTTCGGAAATTATCCCAAAAACAATTGGTGCTACCTACTGGAAAAGCTTAGCTAAGTTCACAACTACAGCTTTAAAAGTTTTAATTTTCCCATTAAAATGGACTGGATTATTATGGCTAATGCAATTGACAACAAAATTAATTGGAGGTAAAGGTCATGGAAGTGTCTTGAGTCGCGAAGGCTTTTTAGTTATGGCAGATATGGCTCAAGAAGAAGGCGTATTTCAAGAGAATGAAAGTAAAATCATAAAAAACTTATTAAACTTTAAAGAAATTTTTGCCAAAGATATTATGACGCCTAGAACGGTGATGAAATCTGAAGATGAAAACACAACTGTAGAAGATTTCTTTAATAAAAATATGAATCTGAGATTTTCAAGAATTCCCATTTATGTTGATGATCCCGATAATATTAAAGGACTCGTATTAAAAGATGAAATCTTCAAGGAAATGGCCTTAGATAATGGTACTAAAAAACTATCTGAACTCAAAAGACATATCATTGTAGTTGAACGTAATTTGCCCATCCCAAAATTATTTGAACAACTCGTAGAAAGCAGAAATCACATGGCCATGGTTGTTGATGAATACGGCTCTGTTAGCGGCATAGTTACCATGGAAGACGTCATTGAAACGTTACTTGGCTTGGAAATCATGGACGAAAGTGATAATGTGTCTGATCTTCAGCTTATGGCTAGAAAAAACTGGGAATCTAGAGCCAAAAAGCTCGGTATCTTGGACGAAAACACTTCCGAAGAAAAAGAATAATTTATGGAAACCTGTATCATCAAATCCCCTTTAGGTTATACCAAAATCACTGGTGATATCGATGGTATTTCTCAGGTTACTATTTTAAACTCTGAAGAAATAGAAACTGATATTATACCTATGGAAATAGAAGATTGCGTCATCCAACTTAGAGAATATTTTGAAGGGAAGCGTACTAAATTCGATTTAAAACTGAATCCACAAGGCACCGAATTTCAAAATGTAATTTGGAAGCTCCTACAAGAAATCCCTTATGGAAAAACAATGTCGTACCTACAATTATCAAAACGTCTAGGTGACGTCAAAGCCATAAGAGCTGTAGCCAATGCAAACGGTAAAAATCCACTATGGATTATTGTACCATGTCACCGCGTTATTGGCAGCGATGGTAGTCTAACAGGTTATGCTGGCGGATTACATAGAAAGAAGTGGTTAATTGAGCACGAGAGCCCATATAAACAACAATCTCTTTTTTAATATATAACATGCCACCATAGTTCTATCACGCTCATTTGAGCCTTATGCAATTTACAAGTATGGGTTTATCTTTTCCGAAGAAAAAATTAAACACATAAAAAATGATATCGCAAATCACAATGAAATAGACATTATTAATACGATGTCTCTTATTACTAAAAAACAAAATAGTATTACTACTTTTAATAAAAGACTATATATCACAAACAACCAGTTTTATAGAGACAAATTAAAACAACAACGCGCTAACTCTTAATAGAAAACAAATGAAAATCCTTAAAAAAATTATTAAATGGAGCTCAATCACCATTTTAACCTTGGTCCTATTGCTATTTGTTTTTGATTATGACTATATCTTAAAAGGTGTTCGTGTGGTCTATTTCACTGGTCATAATACTGCATTTATTGATGATTTCCCATATTTTGAAAGTGATACCATCCAAAAAGGGAACAAAACTGATGCGTGGTCAAATCATGAGAATTATAATACTGTTTCTGCCACCGCAACTTTAGAAAAATCCAATCAAGATTGGGGAACTGTTGCTTATGTTATCATTAAAAATGATAGTATCTGGTTTGAAAAATATTATGGCGATTTTAATGAAAATTCTAAAACAAATTCATTTTCAATGGCAAAAAGTTATGTCTCTGGTTTATTAGGGAAAGCAGTCATGGATGGTTATATAAAAAGTCTTGATCAACCTGTGAGTGATTTTTATCCTGAATACAGTTACGCAAAAACAACGGTTGGAGATTTAGCATCTATGGCTTCTGGTTTAGATTGGGTTGAAAGTTATACCAGTCCGTTTTCAGTAACTGCCAGAGCAAATTATGATGACAATCTTGCCGAAACTATTTTAAATCAAAAGGTCGTAAAAACACCTGGAGTAGCATTTGAATACCTCAGCGGAAGCACGCAACTTTTAGGCATGATTATAGAAAAGGCCACTGGTAAAAAACTATCAAATTATCTTTCTGAAAGTTTCTGGAAACCTTTAGGATCATCAGACAATGCCCTGTGGCAATTGGATGACAAGGATAATAGACTGGCAAAAGCTTTTTGTTGTATTGGAAGTAATGCTAAAGATTTTGCACGCTTTGGTAAATTATACAAAGACTTCGGAAAATGGAACGGTCAACAAGTTCTTGATTCTTCATTTGTGGCTAAGTCTATACAACCTCGTTTCCCTGAAGGCAAGGAATATGGCTATGGCTGGTGGCTAAAACAACAAAATGGGAAAGACTTTTTTATGATGCGTGGTCATTTAGGACAGTATGTAATTGTTCAACCCGAAGACAATGTAATTATCGTTAGATTAGGTCATCGTAAATCTCCAGATAATAACACGCACACATTTAGTAACGATATTTCAACATATATTGATGAAGGCTATAAAATGCTGAACATCACATATTAATATTTTATTATTTAACACTTAGTTAGACCTTGTTTTCTTGATTTATGTCGTTTCTTGATAAAAATCAATCCATCATGAAAACGACAGTAATCAGAACAATCACGCTTTTTTTATGCGCAGTATTCTCTGCGCAAAATGGTCACAATTTAGATTTCGAAACGCTCGAAAAAGACACTGCAAAGGGTTGGACTACTTTTGGAACAGGAGATTACAAAGTCTCTTTTGACACTGCTATAGTTCAAAATAGGAAAACATCAGGAGCTATAAAAAGCATAGGCACTAATACAGAATTTAAAGCCCTAGCATATACTATTCCTGCCAACTTTTGTGGTGCAAAAATAAAACTTATAGGGTACCTAAAAACTGAAAACGTTGAAAATGGTTTCGCTGGTTTATGGTTGCGTATTGATCCATAAATTGCTTTTGATAACATGCAATCAAGAAAAATAAAAGGCACTAACGACTGGAAAAAGTATGAGATTGAGCTAAAACTAGATAACAGAGCACAACAAATTGTTTTTGGCGGATTGCTATCTGGAACTGGTAAAATTTGGGTTGATAATTTAGAAATTACTATTGATGGAAAACCACTAGACCAAACTCCAGAAAAGGAGTTAGACAAAGTTCAAAAAGACCAAAAATTTGATAAGGGGTCTAACATCACTTTCGCTAATTTAAATGCTCAAAACATAAAAAACCTAGATTTACTTGGACGTATTTGGGGATTTTTAAAATACCACCATCCTGAGATTGCCAAAGGTAATGTCAATTGGGATTATGAGCTATTTAGAGTGCTTCCAGAGTATCAAAACGCTAAAACTACTGCAAAGCGTGACGCCATTCTCATTGCTTGGATAGATAAATTAGGTACCGTCGAGATCTGTAAAAATTGTAAAGAAGTTTCACAAGACGCTTATCTAAAACCCGATTCAAATTGGATGACTTCTAGTACTATCTCGAAAGCGTTAAGTGATAATTTACAGTACATTCAGAAAAACAGAAATCAAGGTAATCACTACTAAATTGATATGGTGCCAAGTGTTGGACATCCAGAATTTAAAAACGAGAATGCTTATGATACTATGAAATATCCAGATGCTGGTTTCCGATTATTATCTGTGCTGTGTATCGCTATTGGAATATGATTAACTATTTCTTCCCTAATAAACATCTCACTGATAAAGATTGGAATTCTTGCTTGACGGAATACATTCCAAAATTCATAAACCCAAAAAATGAGTTAGAATATGAATTAGTCGCACTTCAAATGATTGCAGATATCAAAGACACACATGCGAATCTTTGGGGAGGAAACAATAAAATTCAAAAATAACGCGGTGACTATTTTGCAGCAGTTCATGTACGTTTTATAGAAAATCAATTGGTAGTTGATGACTTTTTTGATGAAGAGAAACGCAAAGCCACTGGTTTAGAAATTGGTGATATAATTACACATATTGATGAAAAACCGGTTGATGGTCTTGTAGAAGACATGAATGATTTTTATCCAGCTTCTAATCAACCTACACGATTACGAGATATAAGTTTTGATCTATTGCGCGCTACAAAAAATGTATTAGAATTAACAATAAAACGACAAGACACAAAAATGGATATCTCGTTAGATTTATTCGTTAAAAGTGATATAAAAGAGTATTACAGATGGTATAAACCAGAAGAAGAAAAACCTAGTTTTAAAATGTTGGATAATAATATTGGATATGTTACTCTTAAAAATATAACACAAGAAGATGTACCAGAATTACGAAAGCTATTTAAAGACACTAAAGGTATTGTTGTTGATATTCGTAACTATACTTCAGCATTTATGCCTTTTTCTCTCGGTTCGTTCTTCACCTCATTATACACTCTATTTGTAAAGTTCACTAACGGAAATGTGAATTATCCAGGTGAATTTAAATACGGAAAAGACTTATCTATTCCGCCAAAAAGCAAATTTTATAACGAAAAAGTTGTAGCTTTAATGAACGAAGTATCTCAAAGTCAAGCAGAATACACCGCAATGGCATTTAGAGCTGGTGAAAATGTTTCTATTATTGGAAGCACGACAGCTGGAGCAGATGGCAACGTATCAACGATTTATCTTCCAGGAGGATTGAGAACGATGATTTCAGGAATTGGAGTACATTATCCAGATGGTAAAGAAACGCAGCGAGTAGGTATTGTTCCAGACATAGAAGTAAGACCAACTATTGAAGGAATAAAGGAAGGACGCGATGAACTCATGGAAAAAGCTATAGAGATAATCAATCAAAACATCAGGATAGGTAAAACCATAAAAGACTAACAAACTAAATTACCGCTTTCGCGGAAAACACATATGATTTCAAAACTTAATTTAGAACATATTTTATTTTTAGATATCGAAACGGTTCCTGAGACCGAATATTTTTCTGAATTAGATGAAACAAAACAAGAACTCTGGGAGAGTAAATCTAAATATCAAAGACGTGATGAATTTACTGCAGAAGAATTTTACGATCGTGCAGGTATTTGGGCAGAGTTTGGTAAAATCGTTTGTATTTCAGTTGGATTTTTCAAAATAGAAGATGGTGTAAGAACATTTCGAGTCACTTCTTTTTATGGCGATGAATATAAAATATTGAAAGATTTCAAGACTATGCTCATCACACATTTTAGCTCTAACAAACATTTACTTTGTGCGCATAATGGGAAGGAATTTGATTTCCCATACATTGCTCGTCGTATGATTATTCATAATATAGAGTTGCCTTATAAATTAAATCTCTTCGGAAAAAAGCCCTGGGAAGTCCCTCATTTAGACACCTTAGAACTCTGGAAATTTGGAGACTATAAAACCTATACCTCTTTAAAATTATTGACCAATGTTTTAGGCATCCCATCACCAAAAGATGATATTGATGGTAGCGAAGTCTATCGTGTGTATTACAAAGAAAAAGAAGTAGATCGCATTATTGTCTATTGTGAGAAAGACACCATTGCAGTGGCTCAAATATTTTTGAGATTACGTGGTGATGAGTTGTTGCATGATAACGAGATTGTGCATGTTTAGAGTTAGTTATTAGTCGGTTTTCTGAATGGATGCACATTGAACATGTAATATTCTATCCAATGTATAATTATTTTTAAAGCATGTCATTCATTTTTAATAGAATTTTTAAGCTTTTTCATATTATCAAATCTTGATATAATTATTGTATCTCATTTATTTTTAAATGAATTCAATCCTTATTTAACAACAACCTTCTCAATCCTTTCTTGCATACCATTCTTTAAACTCACAATATATATACCTTTTGAAACTGATGATACATCTATTCGGTTTACAGTTTGAGAGCCATCTAAAGTCATCGTTTTTACAACGCGTCCTTGAATGTCATAGATCGTCAAGTTTGTATCCTCAAAGAGGAGCCCTTTGACCACTACTGTTTTAGATTGTGATGTGGTGTAAATATCTAAATTGTTTCCTTCATTAAAATCTGTACTTAATGTCTCTTCATTAAAACGCAAGAAGTAACGGCCAATGCTGTTTAAATCTTGTGTTAGTGTATTCGTATAATCACTATTATTTAGTAGCGTAAACGTATTGGTTTGCGTATCTTCTAGATACACCTCAACGTTTTCTGGAATGGTACTTTCTGATATACTAATCGAAAACTGTTGTCCTTGATTATTATGAATTCCCAATGGAATCACTGCATTTGTAAGCGCATCAAAACCTAACGATTGAATAGCCATATCAATGCTTGAATTTTCTTCTAATAAATGAGAATATAACGCAAAGCTTGAAGGCGCTTGATCTCCAAATATACTAGCATCGTAATTAAAGTCTAATCCGTTAGTTGCATTATCTGTAAAATAGAAATCTGTTTTATAATTTCCTTCTGTGGCATTATTAAGTTCTAATTGCAAATGCACAATGTTAGAATTTGTTTCTTGTCGTCCTGCAATAAAATCATCATCACTACCTGTGCTTCGCATGGTTGGTGTAAAATTAATTTGTCCATTATTAGTTGCTGAGGCTACTAAAAACCCTTGTCCAGGGGCAATAATAGCATTAGAATTCATATCTGAGTAAGCTTGATTCCAAATCGTCCATCCATTTGAGGCATCACCATCATATCCATAAATTCCTGCGCTCTGTGCACCAAACTGATCACTATTAGCAGCTAAAAAATCTGATAGCTTTATATACGAAGGATATGGGTTTCCTACCAAATTCCACTCTGGGTTATTGGGTCCATCATTCACTATTGGAACGCTCACATTTCTTGTGTTTACTAATCCTGTAAACGTAAACGTACTTGCATCTGTTGATGCAGATCGATATCCTGTTCCTGCATACATTGGAGCTGTTTCGGTATTTGAATACAATAGATAGGTATCTGTGACTTTATCAAATGGTCCAAACAAGAATACCGTATTTGTGCTATTGCTTAAAATATTTGGGTTGGCAGTTCTAAAATCATCAAACGCTTCTCCAAAAACTGGAGGCGCAATAAGGTCATTACCTCCTGAGCTTGCTGTTGTATTAACAAATCTTTTGTACTGTACGTTTCCGACGACAAAATTAGCGACAATCAAACTTGCGTATTCGTTAGAATCAGACTCCAATACCACATTATCCTTGCTAATTAAATCTCCGTTTAATGTAAGTGATTGCGCTTTTTTAATAACCATATTAGCACCTTCATTTACTCTGATGTTATTAAGTTGAATGTCTCCTGTAAGATTATATGTTCCATCTAAAACTAATGCATTGTCTACTCCTGTAATTGGTGATGGCGCATAAGGTGTCCAAGCATTATTGCTATAAATTAAATCTCCAGATCCTATGACCTTAACTGTGTAATCTTCTATTTCTCCATACGTAAATGAATCACAAGGACCCGGTGTTTGATTATATCTCAGCGTAACTCGCATTCTTAAATTAGTTTCTGAAGCACTTTCAGGTATTATAAAACTACCACTCACTAGAGTGTTTTGACTAGGAGCTGCTGTAAACACCTCTTCTCCAGTATCTAAAAAATCCCCATCATTATTATAGTCAATCCAAACACCGTAGCCCTCATTGTACAGTGTTCCTGTCCAAACAGGTGTGATATTAACTGTATATTGTGTTCCCTTTCTTAATGTGGTTGACAGACTTGTGAAATCTGAATAAGACAGTGGTCCAGATGTATTATCAATTGTGTTTAATTGTACTCTACTAATATACTCCTCGGTAGGGTTCGTGCTTTCTGAAACGCAATAATTTAAATCACTAGGCAATGTTAATATCGCAACCTCGTTACTGTCTTCAGCCTCATTTCCTGCTGGATCAGTAGCTCTAACTTTAAAACTATAAACCGTGTCTCCAGATAGTCCTATAATTTGAGATGTTGTTGTTGAGACGTTAATAACAAACACGCCATTTTGATAAATATCATAGGATACGCTGTTATAATTATCACTTGAAGCTTCCCATGTTAAATCAACTGTTAACGCAGTAACATTACTTGCTAATAAATTTAAAGGTGTTGATGGGGCTTCTGTATCTGGTGCTATCGTAGTTGCTGTAACCGTATTACTTTGAGGTGAACTATTTTCTGCTGCATCTCTAGCAATAACATAAAAATCATAACTCGTTAATACGTTTAACCCTGTGACTTGAAAGGACGTTGAAGCCGCTGTTGCGATTAGGTTTGTGTCTTGATATATGTCATATTCTGTGACTCCAATATTATCTGTTGAAGCATCCCAATTTAAATCTACCGAATTACCAGTACTATTACTTGCCACTAAGTTTGTTGCTGCTGTTGGTGCTTCACTATCTGGAATAACAGTTTCTGTGAAACTTCCTGTAAAAACTCCTCTACCATAAGTAGATGCAATAACTTGATTCGTCATGTCGTCACCACTTACATCCCAATAATCTAATGAGGTTACACTTACATCGCTCATTCCATTATAAGATTGTGACCACGATGGATTAGTAGTATCAAAATCTGAAGTCTGCCAAACACCCAATTGTGTTGCAATAATAGCTTCATTAGGTTCTAAAGGGTTTAGTAAAAAGTCTCGCACAGGAATATTTGGTAAATTACCTTCTTTGCTTACCCAATTTGCTCCTGCATTTGAAGAATACCAAATGCTTGTGACTCCATAATTATGCATGGTTACAATAAGGTCATTAGCTGTTTCTCCAAATCTTACCGATGATACAGACCCTACAAATGGTGTGGCAATTGCAGTAAAAGTAGCTGAAGAATTAGTCACATTAGTTAATTGAAGTAAGCTTCCATCTGCAGTACCAACATACCATGTATTTGTTGCAAAAGGAGATGCTCTAAAAGCTGTTGGTTTTCCTGTTAGTAAATTATCTGTAAAAGTCCCGTTGCTATTTGCCGCAACATTAATACTTCGTATTGAATAATTAGTTCCTGCAGAGTTATTTG
>JAWUWM010000027.1:0-7652 GCA_034111845.1 Psychroserpens sp.
GCTCTTGTAAGAGAGAAAGCTGCCCGTAAAGCTGCTGAAACAATTCTTGAAAAAAAATCAAGAGACCTTTATAAAACTTCTCAAAAACTTGAACAACTCTTAGACCAGAAATCAATTCAACTTCAAGGTGTTTTCGAAAATATTGTGGATGCCTATGTCGTGATGGAAATTAATGGTAATGTATTGAAATTCAATGAAGCAGCGACTAAGTTGTTTGGGTATGATATCAATAAAGAATCGGTAAATGTTCTTGATCTTATTTATAAAGAAGATTATCAATATGCGATGTCATCTTATGAAAATTTACGAATTAAAGGCTTTTTTAAAAATTACGAAGCGCGAGTATATACCAAATCTGGAGAAGTAAAATGGGTGCACATTAATGCAAGTATTGTTTTTGATAAGGATAAAACAGCCATTGCTGCTCAGGGTATTGTTCGTGATATTACCAAGCAAAAAGCATCAGATGAACGACTTATTAAATCTGAAAGTAGATTATCTACATTAATCCTAAATTTAGATAATGGTGTTTTACTAGAAGATGAAGACCGTAAAATTGTTTTAACTAACAAGAAATTCTGTACACTTCTTAATGTTCCTGTTGATCCCGAATTATTAAAGGGACAAGATTGCTCTAACGCTGCTGAACAAAGCAAAGGATTATTCGAGAACGAAGACGATTTTGTAAAAAGAATTAATATCATCTTAAAAAACAAAAAAGTAGTGTTAAGTGATGAGTTAACCATGAAAGACGGAACGGTTCTAGAACGTGACTTTGTACCAATTATTAAAGATGATATATATAAAGGGCACCTTTGGACGTATAGAGATATTACCTTAAATAGAGCCTATCGTAAAAGTTTAGAAGCACAAAAAGAAAATTACAGCCGTATTATCGCTAATATGAATCTCGGTTTGGTTGAGGTTAATAATGAAGATGAAATCTTAATGATTAATCAAAGTTTTTGTGAAATGTCTGGTTACAATGAAACTGAATTACTAGGAAAAAAATCGCATGATTTATTTTTAGATAATGAGTTTATTGATATTATACAAAAGGAATATAGTAAACGTCAAAAGGGGGAATCTAGTTCTTATAAACTTGAAGTGAAAATAAAATCAGGTGAGATTAGGCATTGGCTTGTTAGTGGGGCGCCTAATTATGACATTGACGGCAAGGTTACGGGTTCAATTGGGATTCATTTAGATATTACGGATGATAAACGAAAGACAAAATTAATTGAAGAACAAAAACTAGAATTAGATGTTATCGTTAATAGTTCTCCAATTGGAATTGTTTTATCCCAATATGGACAAATTATTAAAACAAACTCAACAATTCAACGGATGTTGGGTTATTCTGAAGATCAGTTAAATAAGTTAACCATAAAAGAGTTATCCTTACCAGAAGATTATCCAGAGTCTAAGGTGTTTATTGATGAAATGAACAGAGGAGGGATTGATAATTTCACCCTTAATAAACGCTATAAGACGATAGGAGGACCTGTGATTTGGGCTAAATCAAGTGTCAACGCTGTAAGAGATAAAGAAGGAAACATCAATTATCAAGTGACTTTAATTGAGGATATTACTTCAGAAAGAGAGAAAACTTTGATTATTGATTTGATTAATAATCTTACGAAATCCATTTTAGGTAAAACCGATATTAATGAGATTGCATGGCAAATCGTTAATAATATTGGTCATTACCTCGATTCACAAGATTGTGTGATTTACTTAGTAGATCATGATGATCAAACTTTAGAACAGGTCGCTGTTTATGGCAAGAAATTAGGTAAAGATAATAAAATACGCAATAGGTTAATAGTTCCAATAGGAGAGGGTATTGTTGGAAATGTAGTTAAAACAGCAACTTCAAAAATCATTAAAGACACCTCTAAGGAGAGTAGCTATATTGTGGACGAGGAGCGACGTTTTTCTGAAATAACGGTTCCCATAATAAGCGATGGTCGGGTAATTGGAGTTATAGATTCTGAGCATAAAGACAAAAATTATTACACCCAAGAACATGCAAAAGTTTTAGAAAGTATAGCAAGTTTAGTGGCTATAAAATTACGAACAGCTTTAAATATTAGAAAACGTAAAAAAGCAGAAGCTAAAAATGATACTCTACTTCTTGAATTAGAAAAGAGTAATGATGAACTTCAAGAATATGCACATATCGTATCACACGATTTAAAGTCGCCATTAAGAAGTATTAGTGCATTAGTAAGCTGGATTAAAGAAGATAATTTTGATAATTTTGATGATAAGAGTTTGCAAAACTTTGATTTGATTGGAACGACATTGGATAGGATGGAACTTCTTATTGCTGATATTTTGACCTATTCAAGTATAGGCTCAGAAACTTTAAATGATCAAGAGGTTGATTTAAATCTTTTAGTTGATGATTTAAAAGAAGTTTTATATGTTCCAGAACACATAACTATTACTGTGTTAAATAAACTTCCTACTATAAAAGGTGATAAAACAAAATTACAGCAGTTGTATCTAAACCTTTTAAGTAATGCGATTAAATTCATTGATAAAGAACAAGGACTTATTAAAATTAATGTGGAAGAGAGGGCGACCTTTTATTTGTTTTCCATACAAGATAACGGTGTTGGTATTGATAAAAAATACCATGATAAAATTTTTAAAATATTCCACTCACTTACAAAAAGTAAAGAGTCAACAGGTATAGGCTTATCGATAGTAAAAAAGATTGTCAATTCTTATGATGGCGAAATTTGGTTAGAGAGTGAAGCTAAAATGGGGACCACCTTCTATTTTACGATAAAAAAACAATAATGAAAACAATACAATTAGTAAAGCATAAAAACACAGATTGGATATATATTGGTAAAAAACTAAAACTAAATAACCCTTTAGTTTTAGTTTTTGGTGATAGAGTTATGCTAGAAGATGTTAATATTTATAAGGAATTACGTTGTAAATTCCCAACGGGTCATTTGGTTTTTGGTTCTACAAGTGGTGATATTACTGCACATGTTGTTGATGATGAAAGTATAACAGTTACCGCAATTGAATTTGAAAAAACAAAATTTGATATCAAAACAAGTAATGTTTTAAATTCAGATTTAAATAGTTTCAAAACAGGTAGCGATTTGGTAAGTCAGTTTTTAAAAGACAATTTAAAATTGATATTTGTGATTTCAGAAGGTAGCTTTATTAACGGTAGTCAATTGACTAAAGGAATGAATGTAGCCTCAACATCCGATAATCTGCTTATCACAGGTGGACTTTGTGGTGATGCAGCACGATTTGAGAAAACGGTGGCTTCATACAATGAAAACCCAAAACCTGGAGAAATTGTAGCGATTGGTTTCTATGGAGACACCTTTGAAGCTTCTTTTTCAATCCATGGTGGATGGACACCTTTTGGTCCAGAACGTATTGTCACTAAATCTGAATCTAACGAGTTGTTTGAATTAGATAATAAACCTGCTTTAGATTTATACAAAAAGTATTTAGGTGATAAGTCTAATGAATTACCAGGAGCAGCATTATTATATCCCCTTAATGTGAAATCTGAAGACGAGAGACAGTCGTTTGTGAGAACAATATTAAACATAGACGAAGAGAAAAACACGATGATTCTTGCAGGAGATATTCCAGAGAATTCTAGAGTGCAACTCATGATGACTAACGTAGATAATATTGCAAACGCCTCTGAACGTGCTGCAAGACAAGCTTTAGAATTTAGAAAAAATAAACCACAATTAGCACTTTTAGTAAGTTGTATTGGGCGAAAGTTAGTACTTGATCAACGAGTGGAAGAAGAAATAGAAGAAGTAGTTGATGTCCTAGGTGAGGATACTGTTATTTGTGGCTTTTACTCTTATGGTGAAATCGCACCATTTCATGGAGAACATGACTGTCAACTTCACAATCAAACAATGGCAATTACACTAATAAGCGAATAATGACATCTTTATTAAAACGACAAATCCGTAAATATCTAACTCCAGAGTTAGCAGCTAGCAAAAATCTAGAAGCTTTTTTGGATGCTATTAACAGGTCGTATTCCAATTTTGATGAGCAGTTTGCTATGCAACAACGTGCTATGAGTATAAGTTCTGATGAACTGTTTGAAGCTAATGAAAAATTGAAAACAGAAGCAGAATCACAAAAAGAAGTTATTGATAAGTTAAAACACGTTCTTGAAACCCTCAAGTTTTATAAACTTCCTGAGGATAATACAATGCACGATGTGGACTTAGATGGTTCTAAACTGGTTGATTTCATTGATGGTCAAACACGAGAAATTGTAGAAATCAATAAACAACGAGAGTTGCTCGTTAATGAATTAGCTCACCAAAATCAAGAGTTGAGCGATTATGCTCACATGGTATCTCATGATCTTAAATCGCCTTTGCGCAGTATAGATGCATTGTCGGCTTGGTTAAAAGAAGATTATAAAGATAAACTCGATGAGAATGGTAGCAAAAATCTAGACCTAATTAGAAACAGTGTAGAGAAAATGGATAGCTTAATTAACGGTATTCTAGAATATTCAACAATTAATAAAAATAGAATTGAAATTTATGACGTCAACTTGAATCTTGTTATTGATGATATTTTGAATAGCATTCAAGTTCCAGAGCATATTACAATTATTAAAAACGAACTACCTGTAATACTTGGAGACAAATACAGACTGCAACAATTATTTCAAAACTTAATTGTTAATGCTATTACTAATAACGATAAAACCCAAGGTGAAGTCGAAATTGGTATGAAAGATGCCGGAGCGTTTTGGGAGTTCTTTGTTAAAGATAATGGCAAGGGTATTGAAGAGTTGTATTTTGATAAAATTTTTAAGACCTTTGAATCTCTTGAAAGCAACGTAAATTCAACAGGGATTGGACTATCTATCGTAAAAAAAATTATCGATTTATACAAAGGGAGCGTATGGTTAACTTCAGAAATTGGCCAAGGAACCACATTTTACTTCACTTTAAAAAAATAATAGCATGGAGCAACCAAATTTATCCTATATTGAAAGTATGTCTGGTGGAGATAAAGCTTTTGAGCAACAGTTGATTGCTATCATTAAAGAAGAGTTTCCGGAGGAGAAAAAAGTCTATTTTGAAAATAGTGTAGCTAAGAACTATAAACTTACAGCAGAGAATGTTCATAAACTTAAACATAAAATTAGTATTTTAGGGCTTGAGAACAGTTACGAGGTCGCGGTAGCATTCGAAAATAATTTATTAGAGGGCAATACTGCACGTCAAGATGAATTCGAAGCTATTTTAACAGTCATAACTAATTATTTGCAACAGTTATAATTTGGAACTAGATGAATTGTATTATTATTGATGATGAAGCAACTGCTAGAGCTATTATTGAACAGCTATGTTCTAATGTGCCAAGTCTACATGTTTTAGAGCAATTTTCTAATGCAATACAAGCGATAAAGTACCTCAATCAAAATGAGATTGATCTTATCTTTTTAGATATTCATATGCCAGATTTCACAGGTTTTGATTTTATTGAAACGCTTAAAAATCCACCAAAAATTATCTTGACAACATCAGATGTAAACTTTGCAATTCAAGCCTTTGAGTATGATTGTATTGTAGATTATCTCGTGAAGCCTATTTTGCCACAACGTTTTGAGAAAGCAATCCAAAAGGCAGAGGCAACTGAAAGCAAATCTAAACCAGAAGCGTCATCAAAAGAGAACGTAGAATCTACGTCTGGTAATGATTTGTATGTGAATATTGATAGACGACTTATCAAAATAGATATTCCTAGTATTTATTTGATAGAAGCTAAAGGGGATTATATTCAAATAAAAACCGAAAATCAAAATTATACAGTACACTCTACACTTAAGAAAATTGAAGAAAAGTTACCTAAGGATCTGTTTTTAAAAATACACCGCTCATTTATTATTAATGTTGATAAAATCATTGATATTGAGGATAATAGTGTGCTTATCAAAAAAGATGTTATTCCTGTGAGTCGTTCTAATCGACCAGAATTAATGAAGCGTCTTAACTTGCTCTAATTCCATTCGTCTACATTTAATTGTAATCCAAGGTACTTAGACTTCAACCAAGCGAAAAGAAACTTTGTTTTAAAGAATAGGTTTTACATTTGTTACAACAAATATAATAGTGTTATTTGTTTGATTAATAATAATTTAAAAGGCAGAGGCGTTTTCGCTCTTTGCCTTTTTAATATTTGTTCTAAGCCAATTGTATTGTAACTCCTAATTGATAACAACCAAATAAAATGTCTTGTAAACTATTATTCATAATTTATATTTGATACATCGTTAAAACCTTATTCAATCAGTTTCGTTATGGGACCTATAGGCAAAAGAGTAATCTTTTGTCTATTTTGATTTTAATATGGTTTGTAATTATAGTAAAAAACACCATTCGACGACAGTAAATTGTAAACCAACGCTTTAGCCTTTGAATCAATCTAAAATTTTAAAAAAAAGTTGAAACATAGTATATTTTTGGTACATAAATAAAAGATGTCATGAAAAAAATAATACTGTCATTTATTATTATCTGTTATAGTTTGAATATAACAGGTCAAAGCGAAACGCCACCAATAGATTTTGATTTTGGCTCTGTAGCTGATTTTATACTATTTACTGGAGCTGGCGCAGTGGCTAATACTGGAGCTTCTTCAATTACAGGTAATGTTGGATCTAATGTAGGCGCGATCTCTGGTTTTGAATCACCTACAATTTTAAACGGAACTATAGAAAATGCCAATCAAATTACTACACAAGCTGCTTTAGATTTAGCAGCAGCCTGCGTTCAAATTCAAAATACACCAGTCACAATATCAGATCATAGTACGATTTATGGAAGCGTAGCTGGGGAGACAATTTATCCCGGAATTTATTCTGCTGGAGCAGCAGCATCGATTATTGGAACTTTGACATTAGATGCTCAAGGAGATCCTGATGCGATGTTTGTTTTTAAAATTGGAGGAGCGCTTTCTTCAGTTGCTGGCTCGGAAATTATATTAGCTAATGGTACTTCGTCTGACAATGTTTTTTGGATTGCTGTTGGCGCGGTTGGTTTAGGCGCAAATGCTACCATGGTTGGTACATTTATAGGATATCCTGGAGCAGTAGAATTGGGAGCCGGTGGAAATCTAGATGGAAAATTATATTCTACTATTGGAGCTATTGCGATTGATACGTCAATTGGGATAATCCCTCTAGGTAGTATATTTTATGATATTCCCTTTAATTGTGATTTAAATGCTTACTTATTTCAAGATAACGATATCTATACTATTGACTTAGCGTCAGGGAGTTCATACCGAGTAGCAGCAGACGTGACGCCAGGAACTATAAATGCAGCAGCATATAATCCTGCTGATGGATATATTTGGGGATCATTATCTACTCCAGAAAAAACCATAGTCCGTATTGATAAAAACTTTAGAACAAGAACGTATTATATAGATGAATTACCAATAACTCTTAAAGATGCAGGTGATGTGAGTTTAGACGGGATCTATTATCTTAAAGGGGATGGGACAACGTATTATAAAATTGACTTGGATCCAGCATCTGTGAACTATACACAACATCAGGCTACAAATGTCTTATCTCAAAACATAAGTATTGATGATTGGGCTTTTAATGC
>JAWUWM010000028.1:0-16749 GCA_034111845.1 Psychroserpens sp.
TGATATAACAAAACCTTGTCCAAATAATTGTGATGAATTGAGTCCTCTTTTCCACAAATAATTATAAACAATGAGTCTGATTAATGATGTTTTTGATTGCCTAATTATTGTCATATTAATCATTAATTCATGTGTATATGCATGGAGCTGCAGAACTCCTAAAAGTTCTGCAGCTTTAAATTATTTTACAGTGTATATAATAGCAATTTTTATCGTACAATTTTCTGCTACTATATTGGCTATTTATGAAAAAAATAATCTTTATTTATCACATTTTTATTTTATCATTCAATTTATATGTCTTTCTCTTTTTTTTAAAGCATTATTCATCAAGACTCAGAAAAAAATCGTGAATTTCTTGTTAATACTCATTTTAGGTCTATTAGGTATTCAATATTACACAACCCCAGATCTCTTTTATCAATTTAATAATTTAGAGATATTTATTACATGTGTTCCACTCATCGTTTATTCCATTATTCACTTGTACAATTCTTTGAATAAATCCCCTAGATATATGTATATTAACGCTGGTATTTTAATATACATTACAACAAGCACACTCATTTATATATTAGGCAATTTTTTAGCGACACAAGACAACAATATCGCTGTTGCAAATATTTGGTTCTTAAATAAAGTGCTTTATGCTGTGTATATGTTATTAATAATGATAGAATGGAAAATGATTTTTCGGTCAGTCAAGAAGAAATAGTAGCTGCTCTTGTTTATGGAATTATATTTTTAGTCCTCGTCACCTTAGGACTCATACTCTTTTTCTATTATTCGCGACGGACAATCATTGAAAAAGAAGTTGAAAAGATCAACATAAAACTTAATCATCAAAAAAAGATTTTACAAACCACTATTAATGTTCAAGAAAAAGAACGCAACCGTATTGCCCAAGATTTACATGATGCCATTAGTTCAAAACTCAATGTCGTGAGTTTAACAACCAATATATTATTAGACGATGACTCTATTAGCACTGCACAAAAAGAAGCACTCAATCATATTTTAGATATCACCACACGCACCTTAGAAAGTGCTCGTAAAATAGCACATGAACTAATGCCTCCTATTTTAGATAAATTTGGATTAAAAATTGCCCTTGAAGAATTATTTGAAGAGTTTACATCTAATACAACAATAAAAATAAATCACCATATTGAATCTCTAGAACATCTAGAAAAAAGCAACGAGCTTCATGTGTTTAGAATAACTCAAGAGCTTATAAATAATGCCTTAAGACACGGTAAAGCAGACCTACTACAAATGAAATTAAAACAAAAGCAACACGGGTTTGAGCTCGTTTTTAACGATAACGGTATCGGTTTTGATATCGATAACCCTACAAAAAAACCTGGAATAGGCTTACAAAATATTAAAAGTAGAGTTTCCATTTTAAATGGACAGCTTTTTATCGAGAGCTCTAAAAAAACAGGAAGTATATTCACTATAAATTGTCATGCTTATGAATACTAAAATCACACTAGCAGTGGCAGATGATGAATTGCTATTTAGACAAGGACTACTATCTATTTTAAGTAAAGAAAAAAATCTAGATATTCTTTTTGATGCAGAAGATGGCAATGATTTAATGCTACAATTAAGAAGTGCGAAACAAATACCAGAAGTCGTTATTACAGATCTAAAAATGCCTGGACTCAATGGTGTAGAAGCTACAAAATTGATTCGTAAAGAGTTTCCAGATGTCAAAATTATTGCACTTACAAGTTACTTTAGCAAACCGTTTATTATAAACATGATATCTATTGGTGCTGTAGCTTATCTCGCAAAAAACAGTACGCCAAAGCTTATGTTAACTACCATTAACGAAGTTGCAGATAAAGGTTTTTATTATGACGCACAAGTCCTGAAATTTATCCACGAAGGTTTATTAAATAATAACGATCAAAATAAAAAATCAAACTTTGATATGACCTATTTCACCAAGCGTGAAAAAGAAGTACTAGAGCTCATTTGTAAACAATTCACAACCCAAGAAATTGGAGATAGACTATTTATCAGCCCGAGAACTGTTGATGGGCATCGCAACAATTTACTTCTAAAAACCGAATCTAAAAATCTTGCTGGTTTGGTGGTTTATGCAATTCAGAACAAACTAGTGAATCTTGAGGAGCAGTTTTAAATAAAAATAAAAGGCAGAATAATATAATTAAACTGCCTTTTGTACTGTAATCTATTAAATTACTAGTAATCCACTAATGCTGAAAACGCATATATAATACCCATCTCTTCAGGACTATTTACAACCGGAGCTGTTGCAAAGCCTACACCCCAATATAAAGTTGCAGCGCCTCCCAATTGAGATTTACCAAAAAATGTACCTGTAGAACCTCCATTATTAGCTACCTCTTGAGTTATTTGTTTTGCCATATTCCTAATAGTAGCAGTATCTACTGGTAAATCCCAAGATGTAAAATCTTGCGTTATAGCATCCACAACACTTAGGTATAGAACCTCCAACATTATCTTTCCAAGGAGCCATAATAGCACTATCCTCTGGATAACTTGCGTAAGTGGGAAATGCTGATGGCCAATTAGAAGATATACCTTTTTTTAAGTTTAGCATCTATCGCTGCTACTGCACCGCTAACAGTTGTACCTGCTGGAATTGAACCTAAACCACAATTAGTGTATGCGGTTTGAAATTCATTTACGTTTACTGTAATATTTGTTACGCTTACTTTTGCTATAATATTTAATTTAAATAATTGATTGTCTACTCGTTTTAAGTTTTTCGACATCTACCTTTCATAAATTGTTGCAACATATTAATGATGACGCAAAGTTGGTGGAGATGCCTTTAAAATTTAAGCGTCAATTGTCGTGATTAATATTTCAGTAGTTATTATTATTTTCCTAAGTGGATATACCTATTATGATTACGGTACTTTTACCCATAAAAAAAACACCCTTATTAGGGTGTTTTCTGCAAAATTTAATATGTTTTGGGTATCTAATCTCTTGACATAAAAATAGATAGAATATACCAGAATAAAAGCATTAGTGATGCAAACAACCCTAATGACGCAGGTATATAATCGTCCTCAGTATATTTATTAACCAAATTAGAGGTTTGATATAATATAGAACCCCCTGCTAGTAAACACATCCCTACAGAGAACCATAAGCCTAAGTTAAAACCAAATAATGAACCTGCTACGATTAAACCAAGCGCAATAAAAAAGCCTATGGTTAATCCTGTTTTCATAAAAGAAAAATCTTTCTTGGTTACGAATACCACTGCAGTTAATCCTGTAAATAAAGATAAGGTGACTACAGATGCTTGATACAACATGTCTGTTCCCGACTCCATATAAGAGGTAGCGACATATATTAAAGGAATAAATATAAATGCTTGCGCCAATATATAAAGCCCATAAGCTAAGTACTGTTTGTTTTTATCCTGCGTTTTGAGCACCATACCCTCAGCATAATTAGTCACGAACATAAAACCACCAAGCATGATAAGCCAACGCCAACCTTGTGTCAAGGACATTGCAAAATTGACAATAGTTTCACTCTGTAATAGCAACCATTCAAATAGAATGAATACTAATACACCCCCTGCAACATGTGCATAGGTTTTTTTATAAAATGCAGTACGATCTGAAACAGCTAACCCACTAAGTAGCATTTTATCACCAGTAGTCTCGAATTGGCTTAAATTTGAATTTTCCATAAGTTTAGAATAATTTAGGTAATACAAAGAAATAAAAACATTATTTAATTATATACAAAAAAAACATAATTCGGTTCGTAATTTCTTTTCTTCGGAAGCATTAATTTCTACTCCCAAAAACTTGTAGTGCCCAGTATAAAAGTGAGGCTAATGCTCCTATAGCAGCAACCAGATATGTTCTAGCAGCCCATTTAAGTGCGTCTTCAGAGCCTTTATATTCCTCTGGTGTTAGCATATTTTTATTCTTTAACCATGCCAACGCCCTGTTACTGGCGTCATATTCTACTGGCAACGTTATAAAACTAAATAACGTAGCAAATCCCATGAATACCAATCCTGCAACAGACACCCAATATCCTAAGCCCATTCCTGCAGCAGCGCCTAACATTAAACCGCCAATAACTAACCATTGAGACATTTTTGAAGTGGCACTAACTATGGGTACCAAAGCAGACCGCATCCCTAAAGCGCTATACGCTTGTGCATGTTGCACTGCATGTCCAACTTCATGTGCTGACACAGCTGCTGCAGCTGCATTTCTTTGGTTGTAAACTGCTTCACTAAGATTTACTGTTTTATTTTTAGGATTGTAATGATCTGTTAATTGACCAGCAACCGAAATCACCTCAACATCAGAAATCCCATTATCTGCTAACATCCTTTCAGCGATTTCTCGACCGCTCATTCCATTTCGAAGTTGTATTTTAGAATATTTTGCGAATTTTCTTTTTAATTGATTACTTACTAACCAACTTACCAAAGCTATGGCACCAATTAAGATGTAGTATCCTATCATTCCGTTCATGTGTATTTAAATTAAGTTACCATAGTAAAGCTAACAAAAAGTGAGCCAATTTATAGAAATGAAAATTTGTCAGTTCTATTAAAATTTTATGTCAAATTAAAAGCACCAGCTATTCCTTATTAAACAAGGTTTTCATTTAACAAAATGACTCCTTTAGCTGAAACGGTGCCATCTTCGTAGTTCTTTTTCCAACCTTTGTTTGCCAATTTCATTACCTAAGATAAAATGATATTGGTCAATGCCATCGCAGACGCATAAGGACACAAAATCATCAATAAAAAAGTAGGATCTTCGTGCGTTGTCGGTTTAGACGTTTCAAAACACTCACCTTAATCTGCTGCAACATCAACCATCAAGAATCCTGGACGCCCAAGTTTGAGCATATTTTTTGTTATTAATCGAGGAACTTTAGCGCCTTTTAAAAGCACGCTTATGACCAAAAAATAAATTTGAATATTTTTTCTAATATGATGTTTCCTAAATACAATTAAAAAACTGTTTGACTGGATTAGTCCCTTTTATTCAAAAGATTCACTGGCTTTAACAGCATGGTCTAATTCAAAATCGATAATTAATATGGTACGTTTGGATTCAGAGAAACTGGGTGGCCTTCCTAGCCTGTAAGTGAAATTATCTTTTCCTAGGAGATTCGTATTATAAGGCGTGCCCAATAAGTCAATGATGGCATCTTTATGTTTTCCAATGAGTACATCACTATCAATAATATCATCTAACATTTTATAACGTACAGATGGGTTAGCACTCCAAGTCCTCTCATCAAAGCGTTCTTCAAAAGTCCATATCAAAAAAGAAGCTATTAGCGCAGCACCAAAAAACACAAAAAGCACCTTGTCATATTTTTTGAGCGCCAATCGCATTAGTCTTTAAGAATTATGGTGTTTAGATTAAAACGGTTATCAATCACGTCTCCAGAAACCTCAGCAGTTCTAATCACTTCACAAAAACCTGAGTCCTTATCATGAGCATCTCCAAAATCATCAATATCTGCACCATCCACAAAATAGGCTTTATCGCCTATTCGTACTGCCAAATCACAACCGTCTTGCGTGGTTAAACCAAATTGACATTGACCGCAAGATAATTCTACGGTTTGGGTTTTAGGATTAGTACAAGCTATGCTAAATACGAGAACTAAAATAAATGCTATTTTCTTCATAATTTTATTCAATTAACCTACAATATTTACAATTTTACCTGGAACAATAATCACTTTTTTAGGTGTACGACCATCCAATTGAGCAATGGTTTTCTCATGAGCCATGACTATTTTCTCGATATCATCTTTATTCATATCCAATGGTAATTCTAGAGTAAAACGCATTTTACCATTAAAAGAGATTGGATAATTTTTACTACTCTCTACCAAATATTTTTCTTCAAACTTCGGAAATGGAACTGTAGAGATAGATGGGTCATTACCAAGTCTACTCCATAACTCTTCAGCAATGTGCGGTGCATAAGGCGATAATAAAACCAAGAAAGGTTCTAGAATAGCTTTACTCGTACATTTTTGAGCTGTGAGTTCATTGGATGCAATCATAAATGTAGACACCGATGTATTGAACGAAAAGTTCTCAATATCGTCTTCTACTTTTTTAATGGTTTTGTGTAAGGTTTTTAGAGCCTCTTTTGAAGGTTCTGCATCATTGACTTTTAAACCATTATCATCGATATAGAGTTTCCATAATTTTTTAAGAAAACCATGAACACCAGTGATTCCAGAAGTATTCCAAGGTTTAGCTTGCTCTAATGGGCCTAAAAACATTTCGTAAAGACGCAGGCTGTCTGCTCCATAATCTTTCACAATTTGGTCTGGATTGACGACGTTGTATTTGGATTTTGACATTTTTTCGACTTCGCGACCTACTTTATAAACATCGTTGTCGCTTTCAATTATTTCTCCATTATTACCTATAAAAATAGCAGAAGCATAATCTTCCCCAAATTCCTTATCTTGTTTTAGGCCTTTAATATCAAGCTCATCAGAAGCATTCACATATTCTACTTTAACATTAATTTTATTAATATTTGAGGCAAGAGTATCTGTGACATTTGAGACATGAGTGTTAATACTAATTATTCGAGAATCCTTTTCTTTTAAAGATTTAACTTTTTCTAGAATATCTTTATTTTGATATGTTTTGAGATGCTTTTCCTTCATAAAATCAGAAAACTCTAATAATGATTTTCCATCAAAAAAGTTCTTTGAAACAAATATTGAAGGTATTAGTTTAGAAACCTCATTTCTGTATTTTTTTTCTTCTTCACTCTTACTTTCAAAAGTTCCAAAAATACTAGTAGAGAAGTTAACTCTATAAACAAAAGCACTAGTCCCCAGAATCATCCCTTGATTTATCAACTTCTTAAAAGGCTCCTCCACATTTACAAAACCACGATCTTTCATAAACTTTACCCAAAAACGTGAGTAGAGTAAATGCCCTGTGGCATGCTCGCTTCCTCCAATATATAAATCGACGTTTTCCCAATAGTTAAGTGCATCTTCACTTGCAAAAGCTTCGTCACGCATCGCATCCTCCATATATCTAAAGAAATACCAAGAACTTCCTGCCCAACCTGGCATGGTGTTTAGTTCTAGAGGGTAAACTCCATTATGAGATTCTTCGCTTTGCTCTGAATGACAAAGATCGTTTGAAACTACTGTATTCGTATTTGTGTCCCAAGCCCAAACATCTGCGCGACCTAAAGGTGGCTCACCTTCTTCGGTTGGGAGGTATTTTTCAACCTCTGGCAAACGAATTGGCAAATACTCTTTAGCAATCATTTGTGGCTTCCCATTCACATAATACACCGGGAATGGCTCTCCCCAATACCGTTGTCTAGAAAATACTGCATCACGTAATCTATAGTTTGTTTTACCTTCACCTTGACCTAGTTTTTCTAATTCATAAATAGCAGTTTTACTTGCTTTTTTACAGTTTAATCCATCAAGAAAATCACTATTGGTAATTTTTACATTGTCTTTAGATCCATAGGCTTCTTCGGAAATATCTACACCTTCAAATATGTTAGGAATAGAAATATTGAAATGGGTTGCAAAATCGTAATCACGTTGATCACCACATGGGACAGACATGACTGCTCCCGTTCCATAACCTGCTAATACATAATCACCAATCCAAATTGGAAGTGATTGTTTTGTAAATGGATGCTCTGCATAAGCGCCTGTAAATGCTCCAGAAATGGTTTTCACATCTGCCATGCGATCACGCTCGCTGCGTTTTGCTGTCGCTTGGATATAGGCGTCTACTTCTGCTTTTTGATCTTCGGTTGTAATCTTAGAGACCAAATCATGTTCTGGTGCTAAGGTCATGAAACTTACTCCGTAAATTGTATCTGGTCTTGTTGTAAAAACATCTATGATCTCATCGTGATCATTCACGTCAAACGTTACAGAAGCTCCAACAGATTTCCCAATCCAGTTGCGCTGACTTTCCTTTAATGAATCTGTCCAATCAATCGTATCTAATCCTTGAAGTAAACGCTCTGCATAAGCAGAAATTCGCATACTCCATTGCGTCATTTTTTTACGCATCACAGAATGTCCTCCGCGTTCTGAAACACCATTGACAATTTCATCATTTGCCAAAACGGTTCCTAATGCTGGACACCAGTTCACTTCTGTTTCTGCTAAATAAGTTAATCTGTATTTTAATAGAATATCTTGTTGCTCTTCTGATGGGTAACCGTTCCATTCTTCCGAAGAAAAAATAGTGATATCATCATCACAATCTGCGTTTATATTGGCATTACCTTCCGAAGAAAACATTGAAATTAAAGTGTCAACAGATTCTGCTTGGTTGTTATCCTTATTATACCAGGATTCAAAAAGCTGAATAAAAATCCATTGTGTCCATTTGTAATACTCTGGACTACTGGTGCGCACTTCTCTACTCCAATCAAATGAAAATCCGATTTGATCTAACTGTCTACGGTAAGTTTTTATATTAGTATCTGTTGTAATTGCGGGATGTTGACCTGTTTGAATGGCATACTGCTCTGCGGGTAAACCAAAACTATCATACCCTTGAGGATGCAACACATTAAACCCTTTGTGACGTTTGTATCTTGCGTAAATATCACTTGCAATATAACCTAACGGATGACCAACGTGTAATCCTGCACCACTAGGATAAGGAAACATGTCTAATACATAATATTTGGGTTTATCACTTGTATTTGAGGCTTTAAAAGTTTGGTTTTCTGCCCAATATTTTTGCCAGTTGGCTTCTATATCGTTAAAATGATAACTCATAGTTTCTTTTCAATTTTAGACCGTAAATTTAAAGGTATTACAACACAATTAAAAGTTTAAGCGTTGTTATCCTAAAACAAACGATTTCTTTTATATTTTTACAGTATTAATCTCATATTTTATGGCGTCATCTTTTGATCAATATCAAAAACGAAAGTTAATTTCTTCTTACTTTTCTGTAGTGATAAGTATTGGTCTGGTATTATTTTTATTGGGGTGTTTGGGGTTATTAGTGCTCAATGCTAAAAAACTAGCCGATCATTTTAGAGAACAAGTCGTCGTTACTATTTATTTAAACGATACTGCTAAAGACGTTGAAGTTAATCAGCTTCAAAAAAGTTTAGCCATGGCAGATTATACCAAAGAAGCAACCTACGTTTCTAAGGAAGAAGCTGCTCAAATCGTAAAGTCTGATATTGGTGAAGATTTTATGGAATTTTTGGGCACAAACCCGCTACAGAATTCTATAGACATTTATCTTAAAGCAGATTATGTAACGAATGAAACTTTAGATGGCATTACCGCCGAGTTATCCAACAAAGCCTTTATTGAAGATATCAAATACGATAATGATTTAGTTGAAATTATGAATGAGAACGTGAAAAAAATCACACTCTGGGTATTGATCTTAAGCGCAGTATTTACATTAATTGCTGTATTATTAATCAATAGTTCTATTAGATTAGCAGTATATTCTAAGCGTTTTATCATCAAAACAATGCAGATGGTTGGAGCAACAAAACGTTTTATTAGAAGACCATTTGTTTCAAAAAGCATTCAATTAGGAGTTATTGGTGCTATTGTCGCATTAATAGGAATGAGTGTCGTCTTATATTACCTCGATAGAACATTCCCAGAGCTGGATCTATTACAAAACCCCATTCTAATTGGCGGTTTATTTGCTGGCATTTTTATATTAGGCATATTCATTACTTGGATTAGTACCTTCATTGCTACTCAGCGCTTCTTAAACTTGAAAACTGATCAATTGTACTATTAAACCTTTTGTGTTTTGAAAAAAATAGTATTCGTTTTAGTTATTACAATGTTTTTAGATTGTAAGACAGAACAACAACTGCCAAAAAATTTTGATTATGGCTCTATAGAGAATGCTGTCTACTCTAATGACTATTTTAAAATGCGTGTTCCATTTGACGATTCGTGGTTTGCAAAATCACAGGAAGACATGGAAGACACTGCAAAAGCTGGGAGAGCACTTATTAAAAGTGATTCATATAAAGACGTTTTGGAAGCTTCTAAAATTAACAATGCTTACCTATTTACGTTGAACCAATATGGACCAGATGAACTAATTGCTTACAACCCTTCATTATCTATAGTTGCAGAAAATACTGCAATGTATCCGGAGGTAACTCGCGGTAGAGCATATCTTGAGGAAGTTCAAAACGTACTCAATCAAATGACTATTAATTATGAGTTTGATATGGTTGATGAAGAATTCATGATGGGCAAACATAGGTTTTATGCTATGGATATTTATGTTGATTATCTAGGTTTAGATATCAAACAACGCTACTACACAACTATAAGTAAGGGGTTCAGCCTGTCTATCATTCTATCTTACACAACAGGTGAACAATTAGCTAAGCTTGAGAGTATGTTTCATTCTATTGTATTTTCTGAGGGTATTTCTAAAAAGAAAAGTTAGACAATAATTTGAGTATATTGTACGTTATATTCACACATCCAATTCATCCCAAATGAATAACAGAAAACTATATTTTAGCCTTATAGTAACTATTGTTTTTATTATTTTTTTATCACTTCACTCTTGTATTAATAATAATACACAACCAGAAAAATGTACTGTAGTCAAAGCAAAAATCATCAAAATAACCGAAGGACCTTCATTTGACATCGTGTTTCATGATGATAGTTCAAACCGTTATTACATTAATCGTGGTTTAGAAAACGGATTAAATTTAGATTCTCTTAACGCAAAAGTTTTAAATAAAACTGTTACTTTGCACCTACCAAATTTATTTTATGGTACCTCAGAGGATATTGCACAATTAGCAATAGACGACGAGATAATTTTTACAGAATTTTCCTCAAATGCAACAGAGGATTAATAAAATATTATGGGAGAACAGAAACGTAAAGACATATCTAAAAACGAGTTTATCTTCGGAAAAAAGAATTACAAATTCATGCTTATTGGTTTAGCATCTATTGTAATAGGTTTTATTATAATGTCTGGAGGTGGTAGTGACGACCCTAATATTTTTAATCCTGCAATATTTCACTGGACACGTATTAGGTTAGCTCCAACGCTCGTATTACTCGGGTTTGGCATCCAAGTATATGCTATTTTATTGAATCCTGATAAAGAGAAAAAATCCAAATCATAAATCCCAATCTTAGAAATAATACACTTTCCAATTTTCTTATTTGGAATTTGATATTGGTTAGTTGATATTTGCCTCATGGATATTATCGATTCAATCATATTAGGAATTATACAAGGGCTTACTGAGTTTTTACCAGTATCATCTAGTGGTCATTTAGAATTAGGAAAAGCCATTCTAGGTGACGAATCTCTACCAAAAGAAAGCTTATTATTTACGGTTGTTTTGCACTTTGCGACTGCGCTAAGTACTATCGTTATTTTTAGAAAAGACATCTTAGACCTTATAAAAGGAGTGCTAAAATTTGAATGGAACGAAGATTTACAATTTGTTTCTAAAATTGCATTATCTATGATTCCTGCTGTCATTGTTGGCCTCTTTTTTGAAGAACAACTTGAACAATTATTTGGAGGTAACATTCTACTCGTAGGCTGCATGCTTATCGTAACTGCTGCGTTATTATTTTTAGCAGATAGAGCAAAGAATACTAATAAAAAAGTGAGTCTTTCCAATGCTTTGATCATTGGAGTCTCTCAAGCGGTTGCCTTACTTCCAGGAATTTCACGCTCTGGAGCAACAATTTCTACTTCTGTTTTATTGGGTAATGATAAAATTAAAGCTGCCCGTTTTTCTTTTTTAATGGTGGTTCCTTTAATCTTCGGAAAGATTGCTAAAGACGTCTTAAGCGGAGATATCACATATGAAAGTGCGAATTTTACGAGTTTAGGTGCTGGTTTTATTGCAGCTTTTATTGCAGGTTTATTTGCTTGTACATGGATGATTACTCTAGTTAAAAAAAGCAAACTGTCTTACTTTGCTATTTACTGTGTTATTGTTGGTGTTACTGCTATTATATTCGCTTTACTAAATAAATAATATGACTGCAGAAGACTTTCAAGCTGGTCAAGTTTTACTCATTGACAAACCTTTAACATGGACTTCTTTTCAAGCAGTTAATAAACTGCGATGGGAAATTAGACAAGCTTTCAATATCAAAAAAATAAAAGTCGGTCATGCAGGAACCCTCGACCCTTTAGCAACAGGGTTATTGATTATCTGTACAGGTAAAATGACCAAACAAATCAATACGTTTCAGGGGCAAGACAAAGAATACACTGGAACTTTTGTTTTGGGTGGGACAACACCTTCCTACGATTTAGAATCTGAAATAGACCAAAGGTTTCCAACCGAGCACATTTCCGAAGAACTCATACACAGTACTACCAAACAATTTACGGGGGAGATTGATCAATACCCACCAGTCTTTTCTGCCTTAAAAAAAGACGGAAAACGATTATACGAATACGCGCGCGCGGGAGAAGCTGTTGAGATTGCGTCTAGAAAAGTAAGCATTTCAACATTTGAAATCACTAAAATAGAGGGACTTAATATTGAATTTAGAGTGATTTGCAGCAAAGGCACTTACATACGATCACTTGCTCATGACTTTGGAAAGGCATTAAACTCTGGAGCACATCTATCTGTTCTTAGACGGACTAAAATTGGAGACTATGATGTTAAAAACGGAGTTTCTCCAGAAGATTTTATTCAATCGCTTTCTTTGGAATAATTGTTGATATCTGATTTGCTTCTAAACTAGAACTATCATGAAACAACTCTCTACAGTACTCCTATTATTATTTTTTGCAATAACACATGCACAAGACGATCAAAAACCAAGTGGTTTTTTCTATAAAGTCTCGTTTTCTGCCACTTTAACAAACAATGAGAATTACACTATTGGCGATGATAACGACGAATCGTTTATCCAACTCAACGGACTATTTTTAAATAATTCAATTGGCTTTCAATTTGATACAAGGTCCAGCATTGGGCTTAATGTTGAATACAATCGCTTTCTAGATCAATACTTAAACTTCTTCCCTGTCTATTTAGATTTCACGTATAACCCCACTTATTTTGACAATCATATTTTTGTGAGAGGTGGTTATGGTAAGCTGGTTGACTTGGGAGACGACTTTGAAAATGGTAACATGTATAAAGTAGGTACCGGTTTTCGTATATCCGATGGTAGTATTAAAAACTCATTGCTCATCGGTTTTGATTTTAGCAGAAGACGCTTTGGTTTTAGACAACAAGAAAAATTGTCTAGCTTTGCTATTTTATTAGAGTACATGTTTTTTTAATCTTTTTTCTTAATTTAACCGTATATATTACACCGACTAACACTAATTTTAATCTAATTTAGCCTACTTGATATTTGTTGAAAAACATAAAGCACTTCTTTTTACGTCCTTAATTACAGGGACGATTGTTCTTGGGCTGTTCAGTTTTAGTATTACAAATAAAACGGAATTGATTACTGAAAGCTATTTCGAAATAGAACCACAAACTGAAGACGAATTAAAAACACTACAAGAGCTTAAGGAATTAGAGGCAAAAGAACAGGCCAATACCAATGAAGCATCTAACCAAGATGAAGAGTTTAAAGAGATGATGCGTAATTTCAAAACAATGAGCAACGCGCCAACTCATGAAGACCAAATTAAAGAACCAGATGATCTAGAAGATCTTTCTCAAAACCCTGAAGAGGTATTGACCTCTAGCGCATCTCAACAATCTTCAAAACAATTTGCGCTCAATGAGGAAGAGCGCGAGCGATTTAATAAAGCTAAAGATATATTAGCACAACAAACAGCTAAAACATCTAAAAAACACACACCTAGCAGTGCGAATAGTAGTGTATCCTTCTCATTAAAAAACAGGCAGAAAGTAACATTACTTCCTCCTGTATATTTATGTGAGACTGGCGGGAAAATTGTAGTTAACATTACCGTAAACTCGCAAGGACACGTTACTGATGCTTATATAAATACATCCTCATCTAGCAACAATCAGTGTTTAATTGATACCGCAATTGAATATGCTGAAAACGCAATTTTTTCTAATGCTGATCGCAAAATCCAAATTGGTTCTATCACGTATTATTTTAAAAGCAAATAATCATTAAAGGCTTAGAAAAACTATACACCTAATATTTCTAAAACATCGGTCATTACATTTTGACCTTTATCTTTATTGTACCAAGCTTGTAAGTCCTCTTTAAATTCTGGAGTAATCGCACCATGTGCCTCTTTGTAGTCCATAACCAATTTTGTAGCTTCTGAAGGTCTTGGTCCAAATGTATTGAGTACATCTCCAGTTGCTTTATCGATCATAATTAACTTTGCTATTGATCGCCCACCATTAGTCAAAAACTGATCCATTAGCGCTAAGTTCTCATCTCTTAACACTAGTTTTAAATCAATATTTGGTGATAAATTCGCGATATTATTTAATACCGGTATCACATGAGCTGCATCGCCACACCAACTTTCTGTAATAACCAGCCAAGTGACATTCGCTGAGAAAATAGAAAGCCTTTCTATTTTGTCTTCAGAAATTTTAAGTGTCTTATCCCAACGCTTCATTCTCCTATCATTGAGCATGGTGTAATTTGCTAAAGCTTCAGTTTTTTCACTTCCACTTGTTGATTCTTCTAAAACTAACTGTTTTACCAAATCACGATACTCTTGATATGAAATTGATGTCTTTAAACTTTCTGCGATTATATCTTTAACTGATATGTTTTTCAATGTATTCATCGTATTTAGATTTGCAATTTAGGTTAAACTTTTATACTGAAAATGACTTAAATCATAAATTCATTGCTCAAATTGATTTGTTCTATACTAAGACGGCGTATTTACAAAAAACTTACTACTTTTAAAACTTCAATGAATCTAAATATGATGTGCTATGGAAAAACATAGATGTGGCTGGTGCAAAGGCAATGAACTTTATGAAGCTTATCATGACGAAGAATGGGGTGTTCCAGTAAAAGACGATGCCACCTTGTTTGAGTTTCTTATTTTAGAAACCTTCCAAGCTGGTTTAAGTTGGATTACCATATTAAAAAAACGAGAAAACTTTAGAATAGCATTTGACAATTTTGACTATAAAAAAATTGCGATTTACAAACAGAATAAAATAGACAACCTACTCCAAAACAAAGGTATCGTTAGAAATAAATTAAAAGTACATGCGACCATCACTAACGCTTTAGCCTTTTTAGAGATTCAAAAAGAGTTTGGTTCGTTTTCAAAATATATTTGGGATTTTATTGATGGCACTCCAATTAAAAACACGATTACAAACTACAAAGAAGCTCCTGCAAACACAGCTTTAAGCGATATTTTAAGTAAAGATTTAAAGAAACGCGGTTTTAAATTCGTAGGCTCTACGGTAGTTTATGCACATATGCAAGCCACAGGAATGGTCAACGACCATGAAGTTAATTGTTTTAGATACAAAGACGTCTAATTATCTAAATACTTTAAAAATTCTTCTCTAGAAATATCTTTAGCACCTAAACTTTCGAGGTGATTGGTATAAACCTGACAGTCAATAAGTTTATAATTTGAGTTTTGGATGAAAGTAATAAACCCAACTTTACTAGCGTTGCTAACAAGGCTAAACATGCTTTCACCACAAAACACACCGTTGTTAACATCTATGCCATATAAGCCTCCAACAAGCTCGCTATCTAACCAAACCTCAATAGATTTAGCGTAGCCCATTTCATGCAGTTTAAGGTAGGCATCTTTCATGTTTTTAGTAATCCAAGTCCCTTCCTGACCACCGCGTATAATGTTAGAACAATGATTAATAACAGACTCAAAATCTTTATTTATAGTAATTTCGAAATTACTATTTCTAAGCACCTGTTTCATACTCTTAGACACTTTTAGTTGCTTCGGAAATAGAACAAATCGAGGATCTGGAGACCACCAAATTAAAGGTTCTTCATCATCAAACCAGGGGAAGATTCCGCTTTTGTAAGCCAGCAATAACCGCTCAGCACACAAAGCACCTCCAATAGCTAATACACCTTCTTTAGACGCCTTAGAAACTGGTGGAAATTTTATATTATGATCTAGAATATACATGTTTAAGGCGTGTCACTTATTGAGGTGATGTGTTATATCTCCCTATATCCTTTGAAAAATACCTTTTTTTCGTCATATTTGGAATGATCTTCATGAATTAAATTTTGTTCATCATTGCTTTTTTTTGAGTTTGTTTATAAAGATCAAACCTAAAACCACAGTGCTAAGTCCCGAAGAAATTTGGGACCTTTTTCCTGAGCCAGAATTTCATCAGCCAGAAATACAGAAAAAGTAGTTACGACCTCTCCAAAAAAAGGTAAAAGCGAATAGGTCTGATTACTGTCTCTTGTTTATATTAAATAGTGAAGCCTTAATAAAAATTAAGGCTTCACTATTTAATTAATTACATTTTTGGTCACCGAGCGTGTCTGCACTAAGCACAGTCAAAGTGTCCAAAGAACAAAACCATTATTAATTAAAACGGTAAATCGTCGTGATCTTCTTCGTTTAAATTTGTTGCTGGTTCAAAAGCTTCTGCTGGTGCAACAGGAGGCGTACTGCTACCTTCTGCTTGTGCAGCTTCGATTCTCCATCCTTGTACAGAATTAAAATATTTAGTCTCTCCTTGTGGATTAACCCATTCTCTACCTCTTAAATTGATATTTACTTTTACTGGCTGACCA
>JAWUWM010000029.1:0-28931 GCA_034111845.1 Psychroserpens sp.
TAGGCGTTGCTTTTGGTGTGTCTTCTTTTTGAGGTGTTTCTGTTTTAGGCGCCATCGCTTCCGCAGAAAACGTTTTATTAAAATTATCTATTAAGCGTCTAAACTCTAAGCCTTGAAAGATTTCTGTGACTTTAGGGATATCTGGCTCAGACATTTCAAAATCATCAAAATTAAACTCCACTGGAACATCCAGCATAATGGTGGCAAGTTTCTTTGAGAGTAAACCCAATTCGCCATTGGCTTCAATCTTCTCTTTCATTTTCCCTTTAAGCTCATGAGTATTGGCTAATAGGTTTTCCATAGACCCGTAAGTAGCTAGAAACTTCTTAGCGGTTTTTTCACCAACACCAGGCAATCCTGGAATATTATCACTAGCATCGCCCATCATACCCAAAAAGTCAATGACTTGTAAGGGATCTGTAACTTCGAATTTCTTTTGTACTTCTGGAATGCCCCACGTTTCATAACCCCCTCCAAACATAGGTCTGTACATGAAAATGTTTTCAGAGACGAGTTGTGCAAAATCCTTATCTGGTGTGACCATAAAAGTTTTATAGCCTTCTTTCTCTGCTTTTTTTGCTAAGGTTCCAATGACATCATCTGCTTCATAGCCTTCCTTGACCATGATGGGAATGTGCATGGCTTTTAGAATCTCGTAGATGTAAGGTATCGCTGTTTTGATGCCATCTGGAGTCGCATCACGATTGGCTTTGTACTCTGTATATAGTTCTACACGATCTGCACTACCACCTTTATCAAAACAAACCGCTAAATGATCTGGGCGTTCGCGCTTAATCACATCCAATAACGAGTTCATAAAACCCATAATTGCTGAGGTATCTTCTCCTTTAGAGTTGATTCTTGGATTTTTTATAAAAGCGTAATACCCACGGAAAATTAAGGCGTAAGCATCGACTAGAAAAAGGCGTTTTTGATCTGACATATCGAAAGTTGGATTGAAGTTTTAGTCTTTTCGAGCGCAGTCGAGAGGTTTTTATGGTGTTCGAATCTCTATAAAAGAGTTCTCAACTGAGTGCGAATAGACAGCATGCAAATTACAAAAACTTATGCGTTTAAATGGAACAAATTGACCTACAATTTGTAATTTTCCGAAGTAAAAAAAATAACTATGAGTACATTTTCAATCGCTATCCACGGAGGCGCAGGAACATTAGTAAAAGGGATGATGACTTCAGAATTAGAAGCCAAATACCGAGCCGATTTAAAAAACGCTTTAGATCAAGGTTATGCGTTACTTGAAAGCGGAGGAACAGCAGTTGACGCGGTTGAAAAAGCGGTTCAAGTTTTAGAAGATTCTCCATTGTTTAATGCAGGAAAAGGCGCCGTATTTACGGCAACAGGATCTCATGAAATGGATGCAAGCATCATGGACGGTAAAACTTTAAATGCTGGAGGCGTAAGTTTAATTAGTGGTATTAAAAACCCGGTAAGTTTATCTCGTGATGTGATGGAAAAGAGTGAACATGTATTTCTTGCAGGAGAAGGTGCTATGCAGTTTGCTAAAGAATTGGATTATAAACTCGAAGATGCGAGTTACTTCTATGACGAGTTTCGTCATAAACAGTGGCTAGACATAAAAGGTACCGATAGTTTTCAATTGGATCATGCAACAAAAAAGGATTCAAAATTTGGAACCGTTGGAGCCGTAGCTTGTGACCAAGATGGTAATATTGCCGCAGCAACCTCTACAGGAGGAATGACCAATAAAAAATGGGGACGTGTTGGTGATTCTCCAATGATTGGCGCAGGAAATTATGCCAATAATAAAACCTGTGCTATTTCATGTACAGGAAGTGGTGAGTTTTTTATTCGTGGTGTTGTGGCCTATGATGTTGCTTGTTTAATGGAGCATAAAAATTGGAGTGTTCAAGAGGCCTCTCATGAGGTTATCCATAAACGCATCCTAGACATAGGAGGTGATGGCGGATTAATAGCTGTTGATAACAAAGGAAATATCGCCATGCCATTTAATACCGAAGGCATGTATCGTGCGAGTAAAACTTCTGAAGGGAACGAAGAGGTTTCTATTTATAAATAATAAATCCATTTGAAAAAGGGATTTAATGACATTGAGCTTTAAAGATGAAGACTAAGGCTGGTTGTTTTAGTCTGGACGGTCTGTTAGTAATAAATCCTAATGATATGGTAATAGATCTCGATTTCTGCGTTAGGGATGGAAACGACATACTTTTTTGTTTTTCAAAAAAGATATAGTGTACAGCCCGACCTTTTTAGGTAACGCCAAAAAAAACATTCAATTTAATGAGATCCTTTTTCGAAGGGAGTTGCTAAATAAAAGGCGCCTCAATAGGTAATATCTTAACCTTTTTCTTTTCTATATGAAAACTATCACTATTTGATAAAATGTGTGTGCGCATACCAGTTAAAGACATTGGTGTGCCTTCTGTGAGAATTTTATGTCTGTTATGTTTTAAACGTCTGCCATCAAAAATAATAACCATACCTGAGCCAATAACGCGACACTTATTATTTTTAATAATCATTCCGGTATCTTCGGCTAGTCCAATCCCAATTAATTGTGGAAATTGAGCAACAGCCTCAGATATTCTTCCAAACCGACCACGTTTAATAAAGTGGGTATCGATGATCAAACCGGGAACCAAGCCGAGACCTTTATACATACTCACAGCGCCTTTTATGAAAGATTCTGTTGCACTTCCACCAGCAATCATTTCTTGAGACATCATCATGGCACCTGCACTTGTGCCAGCAACGACAAAGCCTTTTTCGTTTTTATAGCGGTATTTGATAATTTCGTGAATTTCTGTACCACCAATTTTATCAGTAATTTTAGATTGATTACCACCAGAAAACATAACACAATTAGCTGCCTTTATTAAATCTATAGACGTTTGTTTTTTGGAATCCTCTTGACTTCTAATGTCTAAAACGGTAACATTTGTACATCCTAAAGTAGAAAAAGCTTCTAAATAATTTTCTCCAACTTCTACAGGAATACTTGACGCTGTTGGTATTACTACAATATTAGCATCTGTTCCTCCAGCTTCTCTTACCACATGAAATAAAATACCGTCATCAATAAACTCTAAAGTGTATTGTTCGTTTTCTTCTATTCCTTTGTCTTCATTTCCTCCAATAGGAATTAAAGTACCTTTATTAGTCAACATAAATTAGGGATTGTGTTTTATTTGAGGTGACAAAAATAAACTAAATTTTTAAGAGAAAAATTTATATATTTATAATCTTACATTGAACTCATCTTTAATTTCAGTTTTTAACTGAAAATGAGATAATACGGGTTCGGAAGACTGTCTTTTGAATAATTTAACGCAGTTAAGTCTGAGAAAAATAGAAAATGAAATTTGTGCAAATTTTTGCCATTTTTTAGGATATAGAATAATTAAAATGAAGCTCATCTACTAACAAAAAACTAAACATGAATATACGCGAAATAAATGCCATGAGAGGTCCAAACTACTGGTCAATAAGAAGACATAAACTTATTGTAATGGTTTTGGATCTAGAGGATATGGAAGAAAAACCAACAAACAAAGTCGATGGTTTTCCTGAGCGTTTAAAAGCCATGTTTCCAACCATGATATCTCACCGCTGTTCTGAAGGTTGTGAAGGTGGATTTTTTATGCGTGTTGATGATGGTACATGGATGGGTCACGTTATAGAGCATATTGCTTTAGAAATTCAAACGTTAGCTGGAATGGATACTGGGTTTGGACGAACACGTGGTTTTGGCGAAGAAGGTGTTTACAATGTGGTCTTCTCTTATATGGAAGAAAATGTTGGACGTTTTGCTGCAAAATCAGCGGTTAGAATTTGTGAAGCGCTAATTAGCGGAGAAGCTTATAATTTAGAGGAAGATATTCAGGAAATGCGAGAATTACGAGAAAGTTCGCGTTTAGGACCAAGTACGGGTTCTATAATTGAAGAGGCCGAATCTCGAGGGATTCCTTGGATTAGATTAAATAAATATTCTTTGTGCCAATTAGGGTATGGAGCGAACCAAAAACGTATTCAAGCAACTGTTACTAGTGAAACCAGTAGTATTGGTGTAGAGTTAGCTTGTGATAAAGAAGATACGAAATACCTTTTAGAACAAGCTGAAATTGAAGTTCCTAGAGGTGATATTATTAGACGAGAACGCAGTTTAGAAGAGGCTTGTCGTTATGTTGGTTATCCTTTGGTTATTAAACCTGTAGATGGAAACCATGGTAGAGGTATTACAGTAGATATACAAAATTATGAGGATGCGTTACAAGCCTATCATCATGCTAAAGATAGCTCACGAAGTGGTGCAATCATCGTAGAGAAGTTTATTACTGGTGAGGATTATAGATTATTAGTCATTAATAATGTCTTAGTTGCCGGCGCTATAAGAACCCCTGCACATGTTATAGGTGACGGAAAATCAACCATTCAAGAATTGATAGATACAGTAAATAGCGATTCACGTCGTGGTTTCGGTCATGAAAACGTGTTAACTAAAATTACTACAAACGAGTTAACTCAAACCATAATAAAAGATGCCGGTTATACTTTAGAATCGGTCATATCAAAAGGAGAACGACTCATTTTAAAAGATACAGCAAATTTAAGTACGGGTGGAACTGCGGAAGATATTACAGATATTATTCATCCTGCAAACGTAAGTATGGCTGAGCGTATCTCAAAAATTATTGATTTAGACATCTGCGGAATTGATATTATGACTACAGATATTTCTAAACCTCTATCTGAAACTGGTGGCGCAGTTTTAGAAGTTAACGCTGGTCCAGGATTTAGAATGCATTTAGCGCCAACAACTGGATTGCCAAGAAATGTAGCAGCGCCTGTAATTGACAAATTATTTCCAACGAAAGGAGAAACGGGACGTATTCCTATTATAGCTACTTCTGGAACTAATGGCAAAACAACGACAACACGATTGATCGCACACATTGCTAAAATGAAAGGGTACCGTGTAGGTTATACCACAAGTGACGGTGTTTACATTCAAAACAGATTACTCATGACAGGAGATTGTACTGGCCCTGCGAGTACAGAGTTTGTTCTTAAGGATCCTACAGTGAATTTTGCAGTTTTAGAATGTGCGAGAGGTGGATTATTGCGTGCTGGATTAGGATTTAAAAAATGTGATGTTGCAGTTGTTACCAATGTATCTGCAGATCACTTAGGTTTAAAAGGAATCAATACCATAGAACAATTAGCTAGAGTAAAAGCAGTTGTTCCAGAAACAGTGTTACCCGATGGTTACGCTATTTTAAATGCAGATGATGATTTAGTTTATGAGATGCGACGAGATGTAAATTGTAATGTTGCATTGTTTTCTATGGATGAAAATAATCCAAGGATAAAAGCACTACAACGTCTAAATGGCATTACAGCTGTTTATGAAAATGGATATGTTACTATTTGTAGAGGTACATGGAAAATGCGTTTAATGAAAGCAGAACATATTCCGTTAACGTATGGAGGGAAAGCGAAGTTTATGATTCAAAATGTATTGGGTGCTGTGCTTGCTGCTCATGTTCAAGGTATAAGTATTGAAGATATGAAAGCTGCTCTTGAAACCTTTATTCCGTCAGCATCACAAACACCAGGACGTTTAAATATGTTTGAGTTTAACGATTTTACGATTCTATTAGATTACGCACACAATCCAGCAGGAATGCGCGCTTTACAGAAGTTTACAGACGAATTAGATTGTACTGTAAAAGTAGGTATCATTGCAGGAATTGGAGATAGACGTGTAGAGGATAACAACGAAATGGGAGCCATTGCTGCCGACATGTTTGATGAGATTATTATTCGTCAGGATAAACGTTTAAGAGGTAAAACAGAACAAGAGCTTATTAAAATGCTTAATGACGGTATTAAAAGTAAAGACCCAAATAAGAAAACTACTATAATTCCTTCAGAAAAAGAAGCGATTACTTTCGCAGTTAAAAATGCAATCAAAGGCTCTTTAATTATATTATGTAGTGATGTGATTCCTGATGCTCTAGATTTAGTCAAGAAATTTAAAGAATTAGAATCTAGAGGAGAATTGATTTTTGATTAATGTGATTAAATTTAAGTAAAGGCATAAAAAAATCCGAAACGCAAGTTTCGGATTTTTTTTTATAATTTATTATCTGACTAGCAAAGCTTAACCGTCTTAACTTTTATCTGTAAACTCTTTCTATAAGCTCTAATGCTAATGATTTCAATACTTTTTTTTCTGTTCAGCTTTAATGCCTTAGCTTTCATTGAAGAAGCAGATGCTGTTACTGTTTTAATTTCTTTAATACTTATTGTTTTATCGACTACAGTTTCTATAGTATCATTATTTTTGATATCTTCATTAGATGTCTGTCCAATAGAAAGGAAAGGTAGTAATGTGAATGCTAAAATTATTAATACTTTTTTCATAATCGTTGAGAGTTTTAGTTATTAATCTCATGGCAAAGAAACAGAACATTAGAGTTCATTATAAATATAATGGTTGAAAACGGTCGATTACTTGTTGAGTTGAAGACGCTCGTAAAAAACACCGATGAAATACGCGTAAATGGCTTGCAGCCCAATAAAAAGGTTCACGATTAAATGATAGATTATTCAGATAACAAGTATTCAGCCCTCTTTAACAAGCAAAAATCTCAACAATTAGCTATTGGTAGAACAACCTATAAAGAACGGATCAAAAAACTAAAAGAGTTACAAACTGCTTTAGAGAACACTTATAAACAAGCTTTACGGGATGCCTTATATAAGGACTTTAAAAAACCACAATTAGAAGTTGATCTTTCAGAGATTTATCCTGTTGTAGATGAAATTAAGTTTGCGAGTAAACATTTGAAATCTTGGTTGGGCCAACAAAAAGTAGAGACTCCAATAACTTTGCTAGGAAGTTCTTCGTGGATAAAAAATGAATCTAAAGGCGTTTGTCTGATTATTTCTCCCTGGAATTATCCTATCAATCTCACATTTGGACCTCTAGTGTCTGCAATTGCAGCAGGAAATACTGTTATTATAAAGCCTAGTGAGATGACACCGCATACGTCTAAAGTGATGCGTAACATCGTCAATGACCTGTTTGAAGAACATGAGGTTGTGCTTATTGAGGGAGAAGTTGAGGTCTCAACAGAGTTACTTAAGCTTCCATTTAATCATATCTTTTTTACAGGATCACCTCAAGTTGGGAAGATTGTGATGAAAGCAGCGTCAGAGCATTTGACTTCTGTGACCTTAGAACTAGGAGGTAAGTCTCCAGTTATTGTTGATGATTCCTCAAATCTTGATAAAGCGGTTAAGAAAATTGTCTTCGGAAAATTCCTAAACGTAGGCCAAACTTGTATCGCACCAGATTATGTGTTACTTAACGAATCCCTTAAATCGGCCTTTATTGAAAGCTTTAAAAAGTACCTTAAAGAATTCTTTACTGAAAATCCTTCGCATTCAGAGTCCTACGGAAGGATTGTGAATCAAAAACATTTTGAACGTTTAAAAGGGTGCCTAGAAGACGCCATATCTAGAAAGGCTACTATTGCGATTGGCGGAGCTTCCGAAGAAAAAGAAAAATTTATAGAACCTACCGTAGTATTCGATCTTCCCGAAAACAGTGAATTATTGCAACACGAAATCTTTGGGCCAATACTTCCAGTAAAAACATACACGTCTATTCCTGAGGTGTTAGATTATATCAACTCAAAAGAAAAACCTTTGGCGCTTTACATTTTTAGTAAAAACAAAAAACGCATCAATGATATTATAAATAATACGAGAGCAGGAAGTACTTGTATTAATCATAATTTACTTCAATATCAAAATCATAATCTGCCTTTTGGAGGGTCTAATAATAGCGGTATTGGGAAATCTCATGGCTATTTTGGATTCTTAGAATTCACGAATCAGCGGTCTGTTTTAAAACAGCACACCTTTGGCGCTATTGATTTATTAACGCCACCTTATACTGACTTTAAGCAGAAGTTGGTAGATTTGACTATGAAGTGGTTTTAAGCTTTGTTGAAATAGTCTGATTGGATTTGGGCATTAACACCATCTTGAAATTTAGTCATGCTAAACCATTCATGAACAGCGTAGCTTCCTGTTTCTCCCTTTTTATTGACTGCAATATAACCGACTTGAAAATCTTTAAATTGGCTATTGGGTTTGTTTACAATACGACTAATGGCTTCTTCACAGGCCTCTTGAGGTGATTTACCTTGTCGCATTAATTCTACAACTAAAAAACTACCAACCGTTTTTACAACTTCTTCTCCTAAACCAGTTGCAACACAGGCACCAATTTCATTATCTACAAATAATCCAGATCCTATAATTGGAGAATCGCCAACGCGGCCGCCTAATTTATAAGCCAAGCCACTTGTGGTGCACGCTCCAGAAATATCACCATTTTTATCTATGGCGAGCATGCCAATGGTATCGTGATTTTCAATATTTATAATGGGCTTGTATTGTGCTTCTATTTTCCATTTTTCCCATGCTTTTTTGGAAGCTTCGGTTAATAAATCTTCAGGTTTGAAACCTTTAGACAGCGCAAATTGCTTTGCACCTTCACCAGCTAACATGACATGAGGTGTGTCTTCCATGACTTTTCTAGCTACAGAAACTGCATGTGTAATGTCTTGAAGGTATACTACAGATCCACAATTTCCATGCTTATCCATAATGCAAGCATCGAGTGTTACATTTCCATCACGATCTGGCAAACCACCTTTTCCAACAGATTGGCCTTTTTCATTTGCCTCCTCAACTCTGCAGCCTTGCTCGACCGCATCTAAAGCGTTTCCGCCAGCTTGTAAAACTTCCATAGCCTTGGCAGTAGCGTTAATAACGTGCCACGTTGCAATAACCATTGGTAATTTTGCAGTCGCAGTATCGCTCGCTATTACTGCTGCATTATTTTTTTCTTCAGAAGATTGTTCTGCACACCCAACTAAACTACTTGCCAGAGCTAGTCCAGCACCTGATAGTGTAGCGTTTTTAATAAAATGTCTTCTTTTCATATGTATTGTCCACGAAAGTGGATACCTGTTAGTTTTTATTTCCATAAAGCGGAAATCATTATTAATACGTAACACCTTGTTTATCTAAAACAGTCTTTGTTCTAAAAGCATAAAACAATAAATACCCAAAACAGGCAACTGCCATCCAATACGAGGACTGAATACTAAAAACATCTGCTAATTTTCCTTGTAATGGTGGTATAATCGCACCACCTAGAATCATCATGACTAAAAATGCAGACCCTTGAGATGTGTATTTACCTAAACCTGCAATACTTAAAGTGAAAATACAAGGCCACATTATAGAGCAGAATAGTCCACCTGATAAAAATGCAAATAAGGCTACATTTCCGGTTGTAAACAAGCCGACTAACATAGCTAGAACTCCTAAAAAGGCAAATATTTTTAATGTCTTTACCGGGTTATCCTTAGCTAAAAAGAAACCGCCAATTTGAACAGCAACACAAATACCGAAAAACAATATTTCATTTGTAGAAAATGTTTTTCCTGCGATGCCATTAAATAATAGTACAACTCCAAAAGCGACATAAGGCACAATTATAAGTAACCATTTCTTTAAACCTTTACTTGGATTAAAAACGGTAATGGCACCAACCCAACGACCAATCATAAGTCCGCCCCAATATAAGGAGATAAACGGTGCAATTCCTGCATCGTTAAGCACAGGCAATCCCAACGGATTTAAATTTGCGGCTTTATCTGCAACTTGCTTTAACAGTTCTCCTAAATTACTACCTATGGTGACCTCTACACCAACGTAGGTGAATATAGCCAACATCCCTAAAACCAATTGTGGGTATTTCATGGCTCCCCAACCTTCTGCTTTTTTAGACGCACTAGTATTCGCTATAACTATTGTCGATATTACTGCAAGTAATGCGATGAACAACAATACTAAGCGTGTTTTTTCTAATCGATCGGTGGCGACTGCATCTCCAGAATAGGTGCTAAAAATGTAACCAAAGCATCCTAAAATAACAATGGTTAAAACAATCAATAAATTCCGTGCTTTATTAGCGGGTTCAAAAATTGTTTCAGATTTTAATGCGGGCAATTTTTTAGAGAAATGGAATAAAGCTGCAGCTAATAAAAATAACACACCAACACCTAAATATAATAACTGTACAGTGCTTAGCGTGATTTCATTATTTTTAATCATTCTCACTAATTCCTCCGGACTAACAGAAGAGGTTCCAAAAATGACTAATGCGACAACAATTGGTCCAATTGTAGTTCCTAAAGAATTAACGCCTCCAGCTAAGTTTAACCGATGAGAACCAGTTTCTGGATCGCCTAGTGCAATAGCAAATGGATTTGCAGTAGTTTGCTGTAATGAAAAACCTAAGCCAACAATAAATAAGGCTACTAATACAAAGTAGAACACATTGGTGTCGCCTTGTACTGCTCCAGCGGTTGCAGGATACATTATAAAAGCACCAACAGCCGATAAGAGTAATCCATAAATTATACCTTTTTTGTAGCCCCAAGAATTAATAATATCTTTTTTAATGGAGCTTGAAATGATAAAAAGTGACAGTGCGCCAATAAAATAAGCGCCATAAAATGCAAACTCCACGAGCTGCGATTGAAATTGATCTATTTCAAAGTAGGTTTTACAAAATGGGATAAATACACTATTGGAAGCTGCTATAAACCCCCAGAAAAAGAAGACCGTCACTAAGGTGGTTAATGCCGATTTGTTGTTTTGATTTGCCATGTGTTAGTTAGTTATTCCAATTATTATTTGGAAGGAGCCTGAAATAATTTAAATTTTTGTGTGTTTAGATGAAAAAGAAAATTAAAGCATAGCCATAGCTACGGTTTAATTTTAATTTGAAATCTTGGCGCATAAGGAGTAAATTATTTCAGGTTCATTTTAAGTGATATTTGGTATTAATGTCTAAATATAGTATAATCCTCTATTTGATTGATATTTCATCAGCAAAAATCCAACTTCTGCCATCGTGTGGATACCCTAAATGCCATTCTGGAAGCGCTCCCATTTTTCTAGCTATTAGTTTTATGTAGCGCACATCCTCCGAAGAGGATTTGAAAACGACGTTTTTAATGAGTGCATCATCATTTCGTTTGGCAGCGTCAATAATCAGGGTGTCGATAGAGGTAAATGTTGTACCATCTTTTGACACGAGACATTGCACTTCGGTTGGGTAAAAAATCCAAGCGCCTTGATCTTGTAAAAAGTTAATTCCAATACTGTTTATTGGTTTAGTGCTTCCTAAATCTACCGTCGCAACCAAATCTTCATCCGAATATCCTTGCCAAGTTCCTGTTCTAAAATCTTGTGTACCAATTATACCATCTATCAACGCATCGTCTCCTCCAGCATTGTATTGGTTTGCATATTTTGTGTCTAGCGTTAGGGATAGATTTGGATCTATTTTATAGAATTTAGTTGCTACTGTGGCACTTTTATTTCCAGAGCCATCTGCTGCATATACTTTTAATGTGATGGCTTCGGAAATTTTAAAAGGTGCACTATATAGCTTAAAATTAGAATCGTTTAGGCTATAAAAAATTTCTGTTTCAGATTGAACTATTCCTAGGCTAACTTCAGTCTCGCCTTTAAAAGCAACATCTCCTTTAGAAATAAAAGGCACTGGTATAATGACGTGATCAGTGATTTCGGTCTTAGGTTCTTGTCCGTCGCGACTTCCCCAAATGGCAGGATTATCTGTCATTTTGAATTCTAAAGTTCCACCAGCTATGATATCTTCATGAGTAATATATGATTTTTTGAGTTGTTTTCCGTTGAGGTAAACGTATTCCACATAAATATGAGTATCGCTTAAATTTTGGGTTGCAATTGTAAATTGTTTTCCTGACTCTAAGTTAATAGTCGCTTTATCAAACAAAGGTGTCCCAATAATGTATTGATTGCTTCCAGGTGTGACGGGATAGAATCCCATAGATGAGAATACATACCAGGCGCTCATTTGTCCGCAATCTTCATTACCCGAAATACCATCAGGTGTATTGGTATATAACTCCGTTAGAATTTGATGAACTCTTTCTTGTGTTTTATGTGGTTTGTTGACAAAATTATAAAGGTAAGCCATGTGGTGACTTGGTTCATTTCCGTGAGCATATTGTCCAATCAAGCCGGTAATATCTACTTGTTGGCGACCAGAAGTTTTGTCTTCCGCAGTAAATAATTCATCTAACTGGGCTTCTAGTTTATCTTTTCCGCCGAGAAGACTCATAAACCCAGAAACATCTTGAGGCACGTAAAAACTGTATTGCCATGAGTTGGCTTCGGTGTAATTGAAATTAACTTCGTACGGATCAAAAGGAGCGAACCATGTATTTCTAAAACGTCCTCTCATGAATTTGGTCTCCGGATCATAAATGTTCTTATAGTATTGCGCTCTTTGGGTATATGATTTATAATCGTCATCTTTCCCCATAGCTCTTGCCATTTGTGCAATCGTCCAATCGTCGTAGGCATATTCTAGAGTTTTAGAAACCGATTCGCTTTCTAATTCTACAGGAATAAATCCAAATTCTTTATAAGATTCAAGTCCTAGCTTATCTCTTGTTGCCGAATGTTTCATGGCGTTGAGTGCTTTTTCTGTGTCATAACCTCTAATTCCTTTCATATACGCATCAGAAATAACGGGAACCGCATGATATCCAATCATACATCCTGTGTAGTTGGCACTTAAATCCCAAATTGGCATGATACCACCTTCATCATATTTTGCTAAAAATGTGTTGATAAAATCATTTGTTCTGTCTTGCTCAATTATAGTATATAAAGGATGAGCAGCACGATAGGTGTCCCACAGTGAGAAGACAGTATAATATTCAAAATCTTTAGTGTTATGAATTTCTAAATCCATACCACGATAACGACCATCAACATCTTGATATAAATTAGGCGCTAACATGGTGTGATATAATGCAGTGTAGAAATTTGTTTTGTAATCATCATTTGTAGACTCTACAACAATCTTGTCCAACTGAGTTTCCCAAGTATCTTGGGCTTCTTTCTTGATTTGATCAAATGATTTATTACCTATTTCTTGTTGTAAATTTTTTGCTGCTCCTGCGGCATCAACTGCAGAAATTCCTATTTTAATATAAACAGGATCGTTCGAAGGGTTTTCAAACTCTATGGCTGCCTTTTTACTTTGGTATTTATAGTTTTTAGAAATTGAAGTACCATCTTCTTCGTATGTAATGTTTTTTATAGGTTTAGAAAATTGAATGGTATAAAACAAACGTTGGTCTGATGCCCAAGCTTTAGAATGTCTAAAGCCAGAAATTGTGGAGTCATTTATTTTTTGAATTTTATAATCTAAAACTTGATCGCGATGCTCTAAATCTAGAATCAAGAACTGATTATCTTCCGAAGGGAATTGATATTTATGAATCCCACTGCGTTTTGAAACGGTAAGTTCTACATCAATTTCTGTAGCATCTAAATGTACTTTGTAATATCCAGGTTGTGCTATTTCATTATCATGAGAAAAATGGGCACGATAGCCTTCTTTCTTGTTTGAACCATTATTAAAATTAACTGCATTTGTTGGCATTAAAAGAATATCTCCATAATCACTGACACCTGTTCCGCTGAGATGCGTGTGAGTAAATCCATAAATATAATCATCACTATAGTGGTATCCAGAACAACCATCCCAACCATCAAGTCTCGTATCAGGACTCAATTGCATCATGCCAAAAGGCATAGTTGCCCCAGGATACGTGTGACCATGACCGCCTGTGCCAATAAAGGGATTGACATATTCAATTAGCGGTTTGTCTTTTTTTGCGATGTCTATTGGTGGTTTTGTTTGACAACTTATTATAAATAAGCCTGTTAAGACAATAGAAAAAAGAGATTTCATAGAAAGGTGTTTAAATCGAATGAAAGATAGCAATTCTTAACGTATCGTTAAAAATATTTTGAAAGGTTAATTTAGTTTTGGAATCGGTTACCTTTGGACAAACTTCTTTATATGTTGCGTTGGATTATATTTATTTTAATCTTTTGTGTTTTTTCAATTTATGGATATCAGGCTATTAAAACAGTAACCAAAGCGACTTGGGTACACTACGTGTTTATTGCTGTAGCTCTCATCATTGCAGGTAACTTTATTTATCAGTTTTCTCTAGCCAGTGAGGGTCGTGTTTTGAATCCAGCAAAAAGTTATGCATTAGGGTTTTTACTAGCTTTTATGTCCTTGAATTTAGTGATTGTTCCCATTCTACTTGGTGAAGATATTATAAGAGCTGTTGTTGCTTTATATGATAAACTAGTTACTAAAGAGGCTTTTGATATGCCTTCTAGACGAAATTTTATTAGTCAGATAGCCTTAGGTTTGGCTGCCATTCCTTTTACCTCATTGTTATATGGCATGTATAAAGGGAAATACAGATTTAGAACTTTAGAATATGTACTTCATTTTGAAGATTTACCAGAGGCCTTTGATGGTTATCGTATCACGCAAATAAGTGATATTCATTGTGGTAGTTTTGATGATTTTGAAAAGGTAAAATATGGAGTAGATCTTGTTAATGAGCAAAAATCTGATGTGATTTTGTTTACAGGTGATATGGTTAATAACAAAGCTTCTGAAATGGCGCCATGGAAGGACCTTTTTGGAACCTTAAAAGCAAAAGATGGTGTGTTTTCAGTTTTGGGAAATCATGATTACGGTGATTATGTGAGTTGGGATACACCAGCTGATAAAGAAAAAAATCTTGATGAGCTCAAGCAGATTCAAAAAGAAATGGGCTATAATTTATTGTGTAATGAAAGTCGATTTATTGAAAAAGATGGGCAACGTTTGGCATTAGTTGGCGTTGAGAATTGGGGAAAAGGTGGATTTAAGAAAGCTGGAGATCTAACTAAAGCAAGTCAAGCTATAAATTCAAATGATTTTAAGATTTTAATGAGTCACGATCCTAGTCATTGGGAAGAGGAAGTTATTAATGATGATTATCATTATCACTTAACCTTAAGTGGGCATACACACGGTATGCAATTTGGAATTGAAATTCCGGGTTGGATTAAATGGAGTCCAGTAAAATGGCGCTATAAACATTGGGCAGGAATATATGAAGAGCTGGGACAGTATATCAATGTCAATAGAGGTTTCGGCTATCTCGCGTATCCAGGACGGGTTGGGATTTGGCCTGAAGTCTCAGTGATTACACTCAAAAAAGGTACGAAAAACGCATAATAGAGTAGAAATTTTATAGTTACTCTTAAATTGTCTATTTTTATAAATAGGTAAGATTGAACTTATTGGGTTTAAACATCTAAAGTGTTATCTAAAATTATTAAAGGTTATCTTACATAACTGATTTAAAAGCTTAAACGTATGTCAAAATTTGGGGAACTTATAGATGTAGATATTCCTGTTTTATTAGATTTCTTTACAGAGATGAATGAACGATCTACTGCAATGCATCCTGTAATGAGAGATGTCGCTGCAGCTCTTGGTGACAAGGCTAAAGTCATTAAGATTGACGTTGATAAAAATAAGGAGTTAGCCGATGCACTTCGTGTTAAAGGTTTGCCAACACTTATCATTTACAAAAATGGTGAGATGAAATGGCGTCATAGTGGAGAACAAGATGCTAATACATTGATTGCCATCGTACAAGAATATCTCTAATTCTTAAGACAAAGATTTAAATACATATCCTTTTTTACTAAAGACTTCTAAGACCTTAGGAAGTGTATACATCATGTTTTTTGATGCTTTTACACTATCGTGAAAAACGATAATACTCCCTGCTTTACTTTTAGATACTACATTCTCTAAACATTTTTCTTCGGAAAGATCTTGCTCCCAATCGAAAGATAGCACATCCCACATAATGATTTTATGACCTAAAGCGATTAGTTTTCTACCTTGTTTAGGTTTGATTTGTCCATAAGGAGGACGGAAAAGAGTAACTATTGAAGATTGTAGGTTATCAGTTTTTGAATTGATTATCGTTTGGGCCTCTTTGACATCTTTTAAATAATTCTTGGTTTTTGTGGTCCAACCTTTAATGTGATTTTGGGTGTGATTACCAATAGCATGATCATCTTTAATGATATTCTCAAAAATAGTTGGATGCTTCTCTATATTAGATCCAATACAAAAGAAAGTTGCTTTTGCATCATATTGTTTTAGGGTGTCTAATGTCCAATTGGTGATTTCTGGAGTTGGACCATCATCAAAAGTTAAATACAGCTCTTTATTAGTAGTTGCTATGTCCCAAATATAATTTGGGAACATCTTTTTTGCGACTAGAGGTGTTTTTACTGGAGCTATTTTCAAAATCTCCTAGTCTTGGATTCCAATAATTTTATCGATAGTGTCTTTAGGGAAATCTCGATCTTCTCTTACTGTCGGTTTTGCTTCCTCTTCATTCTCATCAGTAAAATGTTTAAATAGCTTAAGATAATTATTGAATTTCTCTGTTTCTTGCATAGCGAAATCTTGATCATTATAAATTACTAGGATGTCAACAAGGCTTCTATAGCGTTCTATATCTGTTACAATTTCATCTAAGTAACGCGTTTGGTTTTCTATCGATAACTCACTCCAATACGTTAAGTTTTCTTGGTATTTTCTAGTGACATCAGTATATACTTTTCTAGCTTTATCCTTTTTGTCAATCTCATAATAGCCACTAATATAAGGCTCTAGAAGGGTGTAAAAACCAAACTTATCTACGGGCATTTTTTCCATTGCTAAATCCGCAATATTCTCTGCTTCCTCTAGCTTATCTTCATTGATTAATTGTTCTAATAACCTTGCAAGATTACCTCTATATGTGATCCCATTTTTACGAGTTTCAACATCATGGTAAATGTTGTCACTGCCACTATTTCCCCAATCCCAAGACATCACCTTCTTGTACATAAGGTCTGAGTCAACACGCCCCATATCAAAAGGGTTTGCTCTATCAACCGGAGTTTTTATTGGAACTAGTTTATAACATAATCCGTCGAGTTGTAAATAATCTTTCATCCAGATATAATCATCATCACCAAAAGCACCACCTGTAAAATAAATAGGGCGTTTCCAATCGTTATTTGCAATAATATCTAGCATTCCCAATCTGTTTTTGTACAATGCGCCTCCCGATATATTAAGATCAATATAGGGTACTATTTCATCTGCATCTTTTTCTTTTACAATGCCATATTTTAATACATTGGCTTTGTTAACTGGAACTCTCACATTAGAAGTTGGTAAATAATTTGAATTTTGTAATTGTATAGGGTAGCCATTTGGGTCTTCTCCTTTGCGTTGCATAGCATATTTAAGACTGTATTTTGGATCGTCATTAGAGATGTAATTCATAAACTCTTTAATATCCATAGTGTCTTTCGTGATTTCATATTTCATGATATAATCACGGGTCCCATATTTGTATTGATTATGATTTAATTGAGACGGTATAGGATCGCTCTCATAAGCTTTACGCTTCATTTGATCGATATACCAATCCGTTTGAAATAAACTCGTGTTTATGACACGAACATCTGTTCGCACGCCTTCAATTTCTTGCAAATACCATAATGGGAAGGTATCGTTATCTCCAATAGTAAACAGTATGGCATTGGGTAAACAGGATTCGAGATATTTACGAGCCATAGCTTGTGCAGTGTATTTTTCTGATCGGTCATGATCGTCCCAATTTTCTGCAGCTAAGATTCCAGGAACTAGAATTAAGCAGGCTATGGTTATTGCGGGAGCTAAAAATTTGGAGCTGGAGAATTTCCGAAGCATATCAAAAATAGCATAGACACCAAAACCTATCCACAACGCAAAAACATAGAACGACCCTACGACAGAGTAATCTCTCTCACGAGGCTCAAAAGGTCTCACATTGGTGTAGAATTGAATAGCTAATCCAGTAAATAAAAAGAAAACCAGCAGTACCCAAAAGCGTTTTGGGTCTCGATTTAATACGAATAAGAAGCCTATGATGCCTAGAATTAAAGGCAACATATAATAGGTGTTTCTAGATTTATTGTCTGCGACATCACTAGGTAAATTATCTTGAGACATACCCAGACGCGCTTCATCTATAAAGTCAATTCCGCTTATCCAATTGCCATGTAAATCATCATATTTACCTTGAATATCATCTTGTCGTCCAGAGAAATTCCACATAAAATAACGCCAATACATATAGCCTAATTGATAATCTACCATATAATACAGGTTGTCACCAAATGATGGTTTGTCAACGACTAGAAAATCTCTACCAAATTGTTTTAAGAAATTATGGTAATCTTCATAATCAACTTTACCTTGAGCAACTTCATTTTTAAATTCATTAACCAATTGTCGTACTTGGTTTTCCATTTGATATTCGGGCTGGATTTTAAAATCTAATAACCCAGTGAACATCATATAATTTTCGGCATGCTCTCCACTCCACATACGAGGTAGAACCGAGGCATGTTCTGAATTATAGCGTTGTTCGGCATTCTTATATTCGTTTACAATAACATATTCGTTTTTGTCATAATCTTTTTCATACTTGGGCTTAGCGTCTTTATAGGGGTTGTTTTTATCCAAACCAGAATACTGGTCTGTGAATAACGGTCCATAGAACAAATGTGTTTCAGGATATTGCTCCAAATTATAATAGGCTAGTAATTCTCTCGCACTTGATGGGTTATTTTCATTAATAATCACATTCGCATTTGCACGAATAGGCAACATTACCCAAGATGAGAACCCAATAAAAATAAAAATTAAGCAAAGTGTTAAGGTATTTGCGTATTTGTACCCTTTATCACGAGTATATTTTAATGCAAAATAGAACGCAGCCACTAATAGTATTCCAGTGATTATAGATCCAGAATTAAATGGTAAACCAATGGTGTTCACGAAGAAAATTTCCGAAGCACTAAAAAGAAGCAGCGCATTTGGAAGCAATAATTTAAATATAAATAGTAAGATGGCTGCAGCTGCGACATTAGCAATAATGAAATTGGTTACCGTAATTTTTTTATAATTCTTGAAATAATAGATGAGACCTAAAGCAGGTATAGTTAAAAGACCCATAAAGTGAACTCCAAATGATAATCCAATCACAAATGCAATTAAGATTAACCATCTGTGACCTCTAGGTTTGAGCATATCTTCTTCCCATCGTAATCCTAAATAAAACAAGACTGCCATAATGAGAGTTGCCATAGCATAAACTTCTGTCTCTACTGCATTAAACCAAAATGAATCTGTAAAGGTGAATGCTAAACTCCCAACTAGTGCGCTTCCTAAGATGGCAATGTATTGATTTTTTGATAAGCTCGCATACGATGTGTTATTCGGATCTTTTTGTTGAGGATTTCGCACTCTAGCTAGTTTTCTCAGTAAAATAGTCATCGTCCAAAACATAAACAATATTGTAAATGCACTTGATACTGCACTCATCATATTTAACATAGCACCTATTTGGGCAGGTTCTAAAGCAAACATTGAAAAGAAAGCTCCTAACATTTGAAATAAAGGTGCTCCTGGAGGATGGCCTACTTGTAATTTTGATGAGGTGAGGATATATTCTCCTGCATCCCAAAAGCTAACAGTAGGTTCTACAGTTAGTCCGAAAGTAATTAATGCTACAGTAAAAGCAAACCATCCTAAAATGGTATTCCATTTCTTGAAGTTGAAATGTGTCATAAAAAAAGTCTATTTTATGCAAGCGAATTTAACAATAAATATCAAAAGTGCTACTCATTTTAAGTAAAGGTTACCATTTTTTGATTTTTTTATAAAAAATTGTTTGCTCAAATGAAACTTTGGTTTAAATTTGCACCCTCGTAAAGAAATTGGCCCATGGTGTAACTGGCAACACGTCTGTTTTTGGTGCAGAAGAGTCTAGGTTCGAAACCTAGTGGGCCAACTTTAAAAGAAAAAGTCCTTACTATTCTAGAAAGGACTTTTTTATTGGTATGTATTTGTAATTATATTTTAAAGGTAATAACAGGTCTATTAGCATGATTTACAAGATCTTCACTAATGCTTCCATTAAAGAAATGTGCAATACCTTGTCTTCCATGAGTGCTAATTCCAATAAGGTCTGCGTCTATATGTTTTGAAAAATTAAGGACTCCTTTTTCAATAGATTCGTCGTTATAAATATTTATAGTGAAATTTTTAAAGCTGTAATCACTTATAAACGCATTAATTCTATCATTGGCTTTGTTAGTTGTTGAAAAGTTACTTGCAGTATTAACCATCAATAAATGCAATTTAGCACCAAAAGCTGTAGCGAATTCTATGGCTTGACGGTAAGTTTCTTTATTATCGTTGTTAAAATCTGATGCAAAAACAATATCATCTATACTAAAATCATCGTAATCATTTTTAATTACAAGAACAGGGACGTCAGAGTTTCTAACTGCTTTTTCGGCATTAGAGCCTACAAACATTTCTTTAATACCACTTGCGCCATGAGAACCCATTATGATCATTGTGATCCCGTGTTCCTTACAGATTTCTGAAATACCATTAAAAGACCCATCAGGTTTAACAATTTCATGTACAGTTAGACCTTCTAGGTAGCTACTATTCATGATTTCTTCAAATTTTTGATGCGCCATTTTCATGAAAAACATAACTTCCGGCACATCGGCATGGGTGCTTATGGTATCAATTTCTTGCATTGGAATTTCTAGCATGTGCAATAGATAAATCTCACTATTGTGTTTTTTTGCTATTTGTGCAGCGACTTTTAAGGCGTTTTCTGCTTCTATTGAAAAATCTGTTGGAACTAGTATTTTTTTCATCTTTAGTAAGTTAGTTTTGATTATATAAATTTAAGAATAAAAATCGAGACTTAATCACTTGTGAAAATCAATAAAAATATTGTATATTTGCAGCGTTGTTTGAAGAAAAAAGAATAATGAGCGGACGAAAAGTCCGCTCTTTTTATAACAAAAATGTTCAGAGATACCGTACATACCTTATTAGTTGAAGCATTAGAAGAGCGGGAAGAGCTGTTCTTAATTAGTCTTGACGTGTTGCCAGATAACACAATTAAAATCATTATCGATGGTGATAACGGAGTTGTTGTTGAAGATTGTATATTTGTAAGTCGCGCTATTGAACACAATTTAGATAGAGAAGAACAAGATTTTTCATTACAAGTATTGTCTGCTGGGGCTACAGAGCCTTTGATGAATTTAAGGCAGTATATGAAAAATATTGGTAGAACGTTAAGCGTTAAAACCAAAGAGAATGAAACAATAGAGGGAGAATTAACTCAAGTTAATGAGGATAATATTCTTTTAGAGTGGAAAGCAAGAGAGCCTAAGCCAGTTGGTAAAGGGAAGGTAACAGTAAAGAAGCAAGCAGAAATAGCGTATGACGTTATCTCAAAAGCTCAAGTGGTAATAAAATTTTAATTCATAATTATGGAAAATATTGCGTTAATTGACTCGTTTTCAGAATTTAAGGACGATAAATTAATTGATCGTGTAACGCTAATGGCTATTTTGGAAGATGTATTAAGAAATGCGTTGAAGAAAAAATATGGTGATGACGATAATTTTGATATTATTATAAATCCTGATAAAGGAGATTTAGAGATTTGGAGAAATAGAATTGTGGTTGCAGATGAAGAGGTTGAAGAACCTAATCAAGAAATAGCATTGTCTGAAGCACAAAAAATTGAACCAGATTTTGAAGTTGGTGAAGATGTTGCTGAAGAAGTTAAATTAATTGATTTAGGGCGTCGTTCAATTTTAGCATTACGTCAAAATTTGATTTCTAAAATTCACGAGCACGATAATACAAACATATATAAGCAGTTTAAAGAACTTGAAGGAGAAATTTATTCAGCGGAAGTTCATCATATTCGTCATAGAGCAATTATATTGCTAGATGATGATGGTAATGAAATTATATTGCCAAAGGATAAGCAAATACCATCAGACTTTTTTAGAAAAGGAGAAAATGTAAGGGGTATTATTGAAAGTGTAGAATTAAAGGGAAATAAGCCCTCAATTGTAATGTCCAGAACTTCACCAGCATTTTTGGAGAAGTTATTTGAACAAGAAATCCCTGAAGTATTTGACGGTTTAATCACGATTAAGCATGTGGTTAGAATACCAGGTGAAAAAGCGAAAGTAGCAGTTGACTCTTACGATGATAGAATTGATCCTGTTGGAGCTTGTGTTGGTATGAAAGGGTCGAGAATTCATGGTATTGTTCGTGAATTAGGTAATGAAAATATTGATGTTATTAATTACACGAGTAATTTACCATTATTCATTACGAGAGCATTAAGCCCAGCTAGAGTTACTTCTGTGAAATTGGATGAAGAAAATAAACGTGCTGAGGTGCTTTTAAAGCCTGAGGAGGTTTCTAAAGCTATTGGTAGAGGTGGACATAATATTAGATTGGCTGGTAAGTTAACTGGTTATGAAATTGATGTGTTTAGAGAGGGTGCAGAAGAAGATGTTGAATTATCAGAATTCAAAGATGAAATTGAAGGATGGGTTATTGCAGAATTCAGTAAAGCAGGTTTGGATACTGCTAAAAGTATTTTAGAACAAGACGTCGTTGATCTTGTTAAAAGAACTGATTTAGAAGAAGAAACGATTATTGATGTTATAAGAATTCTTAAAGAAGAATTCGAGGATTAATGTCAAACCAGCCTTAGTTAGGTGATTTTGGTAGAATAGATTTTTAAGTTATATTACAAGCAATTTATGGCTCAAACTAGATTAAATAAAGTATTAAGGGAATTAAATATCTCTATTGACCGCGCTGTTGATTTTTTAGAATCAAACGGTGTCAATATAGAGAAGAGTCCTAATACAAAAATATCAGAAGAGGTTTATGGTATCCTTTCGGGGGAATTCCAGACTGATGCTAATAAAAAAGTAGCCTCTTTAGAAGTTAGCGAAGCAAAGCTAAAAGAAAAAGAAGAGATACGTGAGCAGCGTGAACGTGAATTGGAAGAAAGAGCAGCTAAAGCAGCTAAGAGTCGCGAGGTGGTTAAAGCTAAAGCAGAACTTAGTGGTCCAAAGCAGGTGGGTAAAATAGATCTCAACAAAGATAATGAGCCTCAAGCTGAAGCACCAAAGAAAGAAGCGCCAAAGGATCCAATTTCAAAAGAGGACACTCTAAAGGTAGATGCTCCAAAGGCTGAGACTTCAAAGGTTGAGACTCCAAAGGTTGAAGCTCCTAAAGAAGTTTCTCCAAAAGTGGAAGTTTCAAAAGAAGAAATTCCAAAGAAAGAAACTCTTGTTGAAGTTGAAATAACTAAGAAACAAGATGCTTCTGTAAAACAAGATTCTAAAAAATCTGATACGCCAAAAGCGATTGAAAAAGCTGCTAATAAAGTGGTTGCAGAGCCAGTTGCAGCAGTTACAGAAGAGCCTGCTGAAGAAACTTTAAAAACACAATATAAAAAACTTACTGGTCCCAAAATTGCAGGTGAGAAAATTGATTTATCTCAATTTAAAAAGCCGAAAAAGAAGGAAGATAAAAAAGTATCTGATACAGACAAAAAGAAAAGACGTAGAATCAGTAAAGGACCTGCAACTGGTGGTGTTAGACCTGCTAATGCTAGAGGTGCAAATACTAGAGGAGGATATAAAGGGAAGAGCCCAGCCGGTAAACGTACATCCACTGTTAAGGCTGAGCCAAGTGCGGAAGATGTTCAAAAACAAGTTCGTGAAACGCTAGAAAAACTTCAAGGTAAGTCTAGTAAAGGTAAGGGTGCGAAATATAGAAGAGAGAAGAGAGAACAGCACAGAGAACAGACTGAAATTGATGCGCAAATCGAAGATGCTGAAAGCAAAATACTTAAAGTTACAGAGTTCGTAACTTCTACAGAAGTTGCAACAATGATGAATGTTCCGGTGACAGACATTATTTCTGCATGTATGTCTCTAGGTATGATGGTGACTATGAACCAACGTTTAGATGCTGAAACTTTATCTGTTGTGGCTGAAGAGTTTGGTTACAAGGTCGATTTTATCACCGCAGATATTGAAGACTCTATTGAAGAAGTTGTCGATAAGCCAGAAGATTTAGTAAGTCGTGCACCAATTATTACGGTAATGGGTCACGTAGATCACGGTAAAACTTCGCTATTAGATTACATACGTAAGGAAAATGTTATTGCAGGAGAATCTGGTGGAATCACTCAGCATATTGGTGCTTATGGAGTGACATTAGATAACGGACAAAAAATAGCATTCCTTGATACACCAGGTCACGAAGCTTTTACAGCAATGCGTGCACGTGGTGCCCAAGTAACAGATTTAGCTATTATTGTAGTTGCAGCAGATGATTCTATAATGCCACAAACTAAGGAAGCAATTGCTCATGCACAAGCAGCAGGAGTTCCAATTGTTTTTGCAATAAATAAGATTGATAAAGTTGGCGCTAACCCTGAAAAAGTAAAAGAAGGATTAGCACAGATGAATTTATTAGTTGAAGATTGGGGTGGGAAAATTCAATCTCATGATATTTCAGCTAAGAATGGAACGGGAGTCAAAGAACTATTAGAAAAAGTATTGCTAGAAGCAGAGTTATTAGAGCTTAAGGCAAATCCAAATAAACAAGCAAGCGGAACAGTTGTTGAAGCATTCTTGGACAAAGGTCGTGGTTATGTATCTACTATTTTAGTACAGGCAGGAACTTTAAAAGTTGGGGATTACGTTTTAGCTGGTAAAAACAGCGGAAAAGTAAAAGCTATGCACGATGAGCGTGGTCAAGAAGTTAAAGCTGCTGGACCATCAATTCCTGTATCTATATTAGGATTAGATGGAGCGCCTCAAGCGGGTGATAAATTTAATGTCTTTGAGGATGAACGTGAAGCAAAACAAATTGCAACCAAGCGTATGCAATTGCAACGTGAGCAGGATGTTCGTACAACAAAAACATTAACACTTGCAGAGATTGGTCGTCGTATTGCTTTAGGAACATTTAAAGAATTAAATATTATTATTAAAGGTGATGTAGATGGTTCTGTAGAAGCATTAACAGATTCATTCCAGAAATTAACAACTGAGGAAATACAAGTAAATATTATACATAAAGGTGTTGGAGCCATCACAGAAAGTGATGTGTTATTAGCAACGGCTTCAGATGCGATTATAATCGGATTTAACGTGAGACCGATGGGTAATGCACGACAAATAGCTGATAAAGAAGAAATCGATATCCGTATGTACTCGATTATATATGATGCGATTAATGATCTTAAAGATGCTATGGAGGGTATGTTATCTCCAGAGCTCAAAGAAGAGATCACTGGTACTGCAGAAATTAGAGAAACATTCAAAATTTCTAAGATTGGTACGATTGCAGGTTGTATGGTTGTTACTGGGAAAATCCTTAGGAGTGCTGGTATCCGTTTAATCAGGGATGGTGTGGTAATTCATACAGGGGAATTAACATCACTAAAACGATTTAAAGATGATGCTAAAGAAGTAGCTAAAGGATATGATTGTGGTATTCAATTGAAGAATTATAACGATATACAAGTTGATGATGTTATAGAAGGTTTTCAAGAAGTAGAGGTTAAAAAGAAACTAAAGAGTAAATCATAATTGAATGGTTTCCAATTTTTTTTCTTTGGAATTCAAATTATAAGTATATAAAAAATGCGACTTCAAAGAGTCGCATTTTTTTATGCTTAATGTTTTCAGTACTTAATCCTCTTTTTTGGGCTGAAAAACCATGGCCTTAGAGAACTTCTTTTTAATTTCTAATAACGCAATGTCTGCCTCTAAACGTGTACTAAAATTCCCAACCCATACTTTGTAATTCGGAGTTTCATAGACCATTTCTGCTGGCCATTGAGCATAAGTATTTTGAAAGTTTTGCTTAAGCAATTCTGCTTCAGATCTTGACCCAAAATCCAACTGGATTTTATATAAATCTACTGTTTTTACATCTTTTTTGTACTCTAAAAGCTTAGTAATATCACTATCTTGTTCTATTTTAACAACCCCTTGTTGTGCAGTGAGTTGATTTGAATACACCAGCAATAGTACTAATAACGATGCTAGTTTACGGGTATTTAGTGTCATATAATTTAAAAGTTTAGTACAAAGAAAACGTTTTTTTTTTAGTGATGTTTTATTACATCAAAATTTTAAATAAATTGTGCCTTGAAGTGTTATTTAGAATCCTTATAAATTGTCAACTAACAGTTCTGTAACATTCAAAAAACGGACTTTAAGTATTATTTTTGCAAGATATTTTACACACGGATTTTTAAGTTTTACAATGAAAAAACCGTACCAAAGTTTAGAAGAAAATTCAACTTATAATATGAAACAAGTGATTTACCGACATTTAGCCTCAAAAATCCCTTACTTAGGATTGGTTATTTTACTTACGTTTTCTACCTTACTTAATGCTCAAGAAGGCGATCCTGTGAAAGGGAAAACAATATTCAATACAAATTGTGCCTCATGTCATGCTTTGGATAGGAAGATGACTGGGCCAATGTTACGAAATGTGGAAACACGTTTAGAGGAAGAAGAGGGTTTAGATCGTGAGTGGTTGAATAAATGGATTCGTAACAGTGCTGGACTGGTTAAATCTGGTGATGCTTACGCAAACAAGATTTATAAGGAATATAATGGAACTGCAATGACTGCTTTTCCTCAATTGTCTGATCAAGATATTACTGATATTCTAGCGTATACTGCTCAGCCTGCAGCTCCAAAGCCACTCGTGGTAGCGGTTGCTGGTGAAGGCGGAGGTTCTTCAGAAGGCGGTACGTCAAATAAATTAATCCTTGGTGCTTTAGCGATACTGTTTGCTTTATTAGCGGTGGCTTTAGTTCTTGTTAGAAAAACATTAGGTCGTTTTGCTGATGAAAAAGGAATTGAAGCAGTTAAGAAAGATAAAGGGCTTCCAATTTGGAAAGCATTTGTTCAAAATCAATTTTTGGTTTTAGTAACTGTGATTTTCTTTTTATTAGCTAGTGCATATTTTGTTTATGGATATTTGTCTCAAATAGGAATTGATCAGGGTTATATGCCGGTACAACCAATTCATTATTCACACAGAATCCATGCGGGTGAGAGTGGTATTGATTGTAAGTACTGTCATTCTTCTGCCAGAGTAAGTAAGCACTCGGGTATTCCATCATTGAATATTTGTATGAATTGTCACAAGTCGATTTATCAAGTTGCAGAGACGACACAACAAGAGGGAATTAAGGAGTATGGTGTTGATTACAATGCTGAAATTCAAAAATTATACAAAGCTGTCGGTTGGGATGAAGCTGAGCAGGCTTATACAGGAGTTACTGAGCCAGTGAAATGGATTAGAATACACAACTTGCCAGATTTTGCATATTTCAATCACTCTCAACACGTTACTGTTGCTGGTATAGATTGTCAAACATGTCACGGTCCTGTTGAGGAAATGGAAGTAATGTATCAACATTCACCGTTAACCATGGGTTGGTGTATTAACTGTCATAGAGAAACAAATGTGAATGTTGAGGGTAACGAGTATTACACAAAAATACACGATGAGTTGTCTAAGAAATATGGTGTTGATAAATTAACAGCTGCTCAAATGGGTGGATTGGAATGTGGTAAGTGTCACTATTAGTATAATTTGTAGCAGTTTCAGTGCAAATCTCAGAGACGAGATTTAAAACAATAATAATAACTAAGAAGTAATTCAATTATATAATATGTCATCAAACAAGAAATACTGGAAAAGTGTTGAAGAGCTAAAAGATAATAGCTCTATTGTTGAGACGCTTAAACAAAATGAATTCGTAAGTGATATACCTACGGATGAGTTTTTAGGAGATAAAGAAACTTTAGAGTCTTCATCAACTACACGTCGTGACTTTTTGAAATATGTTGGTTTTAGTACAGCTGCAGCATCACTTGCTGCTTGTGAAGGGCCAGTCATTAAATCAATTCCTTATGTTATTCAGCCAGAATCTATAATTCCTGGTATTGCTAATTATTATGCAACGACAATAGCTAATGGTTTTGATTTTGCAAGTGTTTTGGTTAAAACACGTGAGGGTCGTCCTATTCAAATTAAGAATAACGATTTAGCAAAAACACATAATAGTGCTAATGCAAGAGTTAACGCTTCTGTTTTAGGGTTGTATGATAGCATGAGAGTTAAAAGCGCTATGAAAGGCGGTCAAGATATGTTGTGGTCTACTTTTGATTCTGAGACTAGTGCGAAACTTACTGAATTAAAAACTTCGGGAAAAGAGATTGTATTATTAACTCAGACTTATGCTAGTCCGTCAACATCTAGGTTGATAGCTGAATTTAAAGAAAAATTCGGGAATGTACGTCACGTTGTATACGATTCTGTTTCAGAATCTCCAGCATTAGATGCTTTTGAAGCTAATTATGGAACTCGTGGATTAGTTAATTATGACTTTTCTAAAGCAATGACTATTGTTTCAGTGGGAGCAGATTTCTTAGGAGATTGGCAAGGTGGGGGATTTGATGCAGGATATGCGCAAGGACGTGTTCCGAAGAACGGAAAAATGTCTAGACATATACAGTTTGAATCAAATATGTCATTAACTGGTGCAAATGCAGACAAGCGTGTGCCTTTATCGCCTAGTCAGCAAAAACAAGTATTATCAAAATTATATAGTCTATTAGTTGGGGGATCTGTATCTACAGATTTACCAGAGAATATAAATAAAGCAGTTCAAAATGCTGCTTCACAATTAAAGAGAGCAGGCAGTAACGGGGTATTGGTTACGGGTATTCAGGATGTAAATGCGCAGACAGTAGCATTGGCAATTAATGAAAAATTGAACAGTAAAGCGTTTGATACTTCTACGCCTATTCTAACAAGACAAGGAAATAATGCAGCGGTTACTAAATTAGTTGCAGACATGAAGGCGGGACGCGTTGGTGGTATCATC
>JAWUWM010000030.1:0-19765 GCA_034111845.1 Psychroserpens sp.
AATATGAAACTACACTCAAAAATAATAGGACAAGGTAAACCGTTCATCATCCTCCATGGATTCCTTGGTATGAGTGATAATTGGAAGACCTTAGGAAACAAATTCAGTGAAGCAGGATTTGAAGTTCATCTCGTAGATCAACGTAATCATGGTCATAGTTTCCATGACGATGAATTTAGTTATGAGGATTTAGCAGAAGACCTAAAAAACTACTGTGATGATCATAACCTAGAAGATATTATCCTTTTAGGCCATTCTATGGGTGGGAAAACAGCAATGCTATTCGCAACAGAATATCCAGAATTGGTCTCTAAATTACTGGTAGCAGATATCAGTCCGCGGTTTTATCCAGTGCATCATGATGCTATTTTAGACGGATTATCATCACTAGATTTTTCCGAAGTAAAAAGTAGAGGCGAAGCAGATAAGCAATTATCAAAATACGTTCAAGAAATTGGAACGCGTATGTTCTTGCTTAAAAATTTATACTGGATAGAAAAAGGACAACTTGCTTTACGCATGAATCTTGAGGTTTTAAAAGAACATGTTTCTGAAGTTGGTGAGGCCTTACCAATCCATTCAAAATTTGAAAAGCCAACGCTATTTTTAAGAGGTGATAAAAGCGAATATGTGATGCCAACAGATGAAAAACTGATCAAGCAGCACTTTCCGCTTGCGGAAATAGAAACCATTAGCAATGCAGGTCATTGGTTGCATGCCGAAAATCCTACGGATTTCTATGAGGCTGTGATTAATTTTGTTACTTTGAACCAATAATCAACTAAATATTATCCATATGAATTTATTAATCAGACTTTTAGTCACCGCAGGAATTGTCCTGCTTTTAGCGCATTTTCTACCTAATGTAAACGTTACTGGTTTTGAAGCAGCTTTAATTGTAGCTGTCGTATTAGCAGTATTGAACTTTATAGTAAAACCTATTCTTGTTATTTTAACGATCCCAATTACAATTATGACTCTGGGATTATTCCTGTTTGTGATCAATGCAGGTATCATCCTTTTAGCCGATAATTTTATAGATGGTTTTGCTGTTAATGGGTTTTGGACTGCGCTACTTTTTAGTGTTTTATTAAGTATCTGTCAATCAATTGCGTATTCGATTTTGAATGGGGATAAAAAATAACTAAAACTAATTCCCTGCTATAAACAATTCTAATTTTCACCTAAACGATTTAGTCTTACCACAATGACCTGTTTTTCAATACAAAATAGTTTGGATGAAAAAACAATGGGTAAACTACCTCAGGTAAAAAGTATTAAGCATAATTGCCATATTCGAGATGAGCCAAACTTTATAGATAGATTTCCATTCGAAGAAATTGAAATAAACCCTAATTTATCTCACACAATATCATATGGTAAATCTAAAAAAAAACCGACTTAATAGATTCGATAGATATTGGTTTTAAACAATTTAAGAGAGGACACTTAATATCATACTCCTCGAATGGGAGCTGATGGCAGTATTAAGTAATAATACTTAATACTTAAAAAGTATTAAAAAGAACTCTAAATTAGAAATTCGGGATACAGAATGTTATTTAATTAATCCTAAGTTAAATAGTACTATAATACAGTCTCTCAAAATATTGTTGGGTTGCAAAAAATAGTGTATTTTTGCAGCCCTTTTTAAGGTATAATATTAACACCCTTTTTGGGTTTATAGTACATACAATGAATATTACAAGAGAAAACATTGACGAGCTAAATGCAGTTGTAAAAGTAAATATCGCTAAAGAAGACTATAGCGATCAAGTAGAAAAAATATTAACAGATTACCGTAAAACTGCCAACATCCCTGGTTTTAGAAAAGGGCATGTACCAATGACTATGGTGAAAAAGCAATATGGTAAAGCTGTATTGGTAGATGAGGTTAATAAACTCTTGCAAGACGCATTAGGTAAATATTTAACTGAAGAGAAGTTGGATGTTTTAGGTAACCCATTACCAAGGCCGCAAGATGATTTAGATTGGAATAACGATAATTTTTCTTTCGAGTTTGAATTAGGACTAGCACCTAATTTTGAAGTCAACTTAAAAAGCAAAAAAGCCATCACGCATTATAATATCGTAGCCGATAAAAAAATGATTGATGATCAAATCGTAAACATTAGAAAACAATACGGTAAGATAACGTCTCAAACAGAAGTTGCTAAAGACTCGGAGATTACTGGTGTTTTTGAAAACGAAGAGAAAGAAATCAATAACTCTACGATGATTACCTTAGATAAATTTAAAGGTAAATCAACAGAGAAGCAGTTTATTGGTGCTAAAGTTGGTGATGTTATTACATTAAAAACTAAGAAATTATTTAATGACGATCATGATGTCATGAACTTTTTGAAAGTATCGCATGATGATGCTCATGGTTTAGATATAGAAGTTAATTTTACAATTAGTGAAATTAATTCAAGAGAATTATCAGACTTAGATCAAGAATTGTTTGATAAATTGTTTGGGAAAGATACAGTGAGCTCTGTAGCAGAATTGAAAGCTAAAATCAAAGAAGATTCTGAAAAGCAATTTCTACAACAAGGTGATCAAAAACTATTAAATGACGTTACTGAAAATTTGGTAGAGAACACAAAATTTGATTTGCCATCGTCATTCTTACAAAAATGGATGCAAACTGCTGGCGAGAAAGAAATGGATGCAGAGCAAGCTAAAGAAGAATTTGAAAAGTCAGAAAAAAGCATGCGTTACCAATTAATAGAAGGTAAATTAATTGAGAAACATGAACTTCAAGTTAAATTTGAAGACTTACAAGCACACGCAAGAGAGATGATTAAAGTGCAAATGGCACAATTTGGTCAGATGAATTCTAGTGATGAAGAATTAGACGGTATCGCAGCACGTATTTTATCTAATAAAGATGAGGTGAAGCGTTTATCTGAGCAATTGATGAGCACTAAATTGTTAAATCTTTATAAAGCAGAAGCTAATTTAAAGACTAAAGAAATAACTTACGATGATTTCGTAAAAGAGTTCTACAGTTAAAAAATAGATATATAATTAGTATATTTGAGCGTAGAACTTTAGAAGTTTTACGCTTTTTTGTTTCACAATAAAATTTCAGAAAAAGATATATGGATTACGGAAAAGAATTTGAAAAATTCGCAATAAAAGATCAGGGAATTAGCAGCACATATTACAATAAAATTGTTAGTAGTATGTATCCTACAAGTATGACGCCATACATTATAGAAGAGCGTCAATTGAATATTTCTCAATTAGATGTGTTCTCGCGGTTAATGATGGATCGTATTATTTTTATGGGTACTGCAATTAATGATCAAATTGCAAATATTATACAAGCACAACTCTTGTTTTTAGAGAGTGCAGATGCAACTAAGGATATTCAAATCTATATTAATTCTCCAGGAGGGAGCGTTTATGCCGGTTTAGGTATCTATGATACAATGCAATTAATTAAGCCAGACGTAGCAACGATTTGTACAGGAATGGCAGCATCAATGGGAGCAGTGTTGTTATGTGCAGGAGAGAAAGGAAAACGTAGTGGTTTAACCCATTCTCGTGTAATGATTCACCAACCTTTAGGAGGAGCACAAGGTCAAGCAAGTGATATAGAAATCACTGCACGTGAGATTTTAATCCTTAAAGAAGAATTATACAACATTATTAGTAAGCATTCAGGGCAGGATTACGATAAAATCTATGAAGATAGTGATCGTGATTACTGGATGAAGTCAGATAAAGCTAAAGAATACGGTATGATAGACGAGGTGCTATCACGAGGATAATATAATAGTTACTTCGGAAATTGGAATTCTTGAATAATTTCGACAAAGAATTTAAATTTTTATCAAAATTCTAAGACGGTAAAGTTGAGCATTGTCTTAGAATATTAAAAATAATTAACGCTCGAATAGAATTCTAGTCAATAGACTTAGAGTTTTAGTATAATCGAATAAATAATAAGTTATAGTTTAAGTTAAGTCGGAGTAAGAACTTGAAACTTAAAATCTAAAAGATGGCAAAGGAAGAATTAGAATGTTCGTTTTGTGGAAGGAAAAAGCCTGAAACCAGTTTATTAATAGCGGGTTTAGATGCGCATATATGTGATCGTTGTATTGAACAAGCTCACGGTATTGTTTTAGAAGAGTCTAAGCAGTCTGGTAATGAAGAATTGTCTTCAGAACTTATGCTTAAAAAACCACTAGAGATAAAGCATTTTCTTGATGAATATATTATTGGTCAAGAGTATACTAAAAAAGTAATGTCTGTAGCGGTTTATAATCACTACAAACGTTTAATGCAACCAGCTAGTGATGATGATATTGAGATTCAAAAATCAAATATTATTATGGTAGGTGAAACAGGTACAGGTAAAACCTTAATGGCAAAAACGGTCTCAAGGATGTTAAATGTGCCTTTGGCCATTGTTGATGCAACTGTATTAACAGAAGCTGGATATGTAGGAGAAGATGTAGAAAGTATTTTAACACGTTTACTTCAAGCAGCAGATTACAATCTAGAAAAGGCAGAAAAAGGAATCGTTTTTATTGATGAGATTGATAAAATTGCACGTAAGAGTGATAATCCTTCTATTACTAGAGATGTTTCTGGTGAAGGTGTTCAGCAAGCCCTATTAAAATTGTTAGAAGGAACAGTTGTTAACGTGCCACCAAAAGGTGGCCGAAAGCATCCAGATCAAAAGTTTATTGAGGTAAATACAGAGCATATTTTGTTTATCGCTGGTGGAGCGTTCGATGGTATCGATAAGAAAATTTCTAAGCGCCTAAATATGGCGGCAATGGGTTATAAAGCTGCGTCCAATGACGATGAAGTTATAGATAAGGCTAATTTATTACAGTATATTATACCTAAAGATTTAAAAGATTTTGGATTGATTCCAGAAATCATTGGTCGTCTTCCTGTTTTGGCGTACATGGATCCTTTAGATGCTAATACATTGAGAGCAATTTTAACTGAGCCTAAAAACGCAATCATTAAGCAATATAAAAAGCTCTTCTCCATGGATGAGGTAGAAATGACAATCACAGAAGGTGCTCTAGACTTTATAGTGACTAAAGCCATAGAATATAAGTTAGGAGCAAGAGGCTTGCGCTCGCTGTGTGAGGAGATTTTAACAGATGCTATGTTTGAAATGCCTAGTAATAATGATAAAGAATTGAATGTTACAAGGGCTTATGCTGAAGGTAAATTGTCTAAATCAACAATTAAAAAGTTGAAAGCAGTGTCATAAACAGCACATTTCAGAATAAAAAAAGTTTAGAAAATTCTAAGCAAAAAGAAACCACTCTTTTCCCGAGAGTGGTTTTTTTCGTTTGGATGTAATAATTAATATTGCTTTACAATATATCGAATACGTTATGTCTAATTTTGATCTTATAACGCGTAATTATAAACACTTGTTTGAATAAGACTTCGTAAATATAAGTGCATTAGTCTCATAAAAAAAACGAGTTTTAGGACTTTTGGATGAACACTTGTTTATTCTCGTTGTGTGGGAAAATACAGGGTTGTTTGTCGGATTTATTATTGGAAGTCTTGTTTTTATCATCCAGCAAAAGATGTTTTACATGAATATCATCACAAGATAAACTACGAGATTGTATTTAACTTTAATAATTCATCGATGTATTCTCTACTATTTGAGAGTCTCGGGATTTTATGTTGACCGCCAAGTTTATCATGTTTCTTAAGCCAATCATAAAACAAGTGTTCTCTAGCGATGTTCACTGTTGGCATGTTTAAGGTCATATTATTCAGACGTTTTGCTTCATAATCTGAATTTAGAGATTTAAGAGCAGTGTCTAACAAGTTATTAAATACCTTGATATCGCTTGGAGGTGTTTTAAATTCGATGAGCCATTCATGAGATCCTTTATCTCGACCTTTCATAAAAATAGGAGCTGCAGTATAATCTACAATTTCAGATTGCGTGGAATTACAAACTTTTCTAAGCGCATCTTCGGCATTTTCAATAATTAATTCTTCACCAAATACGTTAATATGGTGTTTGGTACGACCTGATACTTTTATACGATATGGACTTATAGAGGTAAAACGAATGGTGTCACCAATTTTGTAACGCCAAAGTCCCGCATTAGTGGTTATTATAACTGCATAATTTTTTCCAACTACAACGTCGCTTAATGGTATGACCCTTTGTTCTAAAGTTCCATAAGTATCCATGGGTATAAATTCATAGAAAATCCCATAGTCTAACATCAATAATAATTCACTGCTACTATTTCTGTCTTGGATGGCGAAAAACCCTTCCGAAGCATTATAAGATTCATAATACCTAAAACTAGATTTCGGTAAAATGGCTTTGTATTGATCTACGTAAGGCACAAAACTCACACCACCATGAAAGTAGACTTCTAGGTTTGGCCAAATATCAAATAAGCTATCTTTTCCTGTGGCGTCTAATACATTATTAAGTAAAACGAGCATCCATGATGGTACACCAGCTAAACTGGTTACGTTTTCATTCCTGGTTTCATCAACGATGGCTTGCATTTTATGTTCCCAATCGCTCATTAGGGACACTTTGCTACTTGGCGTGCTGCTAAACTCTGCCCAAAAAGGCATATTGTCTATTAAGATAGCAGATAAATCACCATAGACTGTTCCGTTTTCTTTATAGAGTTCTTTGCTGCCTCCTAAGCGTAACCCTTTACCTGTAAATAATTGGGAGTCTTCGTTATTATTAAGATACATGCATAGCAAATCTTTACTTGCCGCATAATGACATTCTTCTAATGACTCTATGCTTACAGGTATAAATTTACTTTTTGCATTCGTGGTTCCGCTAGATTTTGCGAACCATTTTATGGGGTTTGGCCAAAAGATGTTGTGTTCGCCCTGACGAGAACGCTCTATGACATGTTGATATTCTTCGTAGCTAGAGACAGGAACACGCTCACTAAAGGTTTTGTAATTAGTAATGGAGTTGAATTCATGCTTCCTTCCAATTTCAGTATCCTTTGCAGTGGCGAGGAGTTGAAATAGTAATTCATTTTGTACTTCATTTGGGTATTTTAAAAACAATTCAATTTGATGAAATCGTTTTTTTAAAAACCATGAAGCAATAGAATTTACTAATGGAATCGTCATATTTGTTTTATCTTTCTGCTTTAAAAATAATACTTTTTTTTATATGTTTTATCAAGGTGTTTTAACAAAGATGCAAACGGAGTTTGCTGAGCCCATTCAATACTATTTAATTCTAGAAAATGAGTTCTTGAATATGAATCAATTACTCGGTAAAACCATAACGATGGATTTTGTGAAACACCAGTGTTTAAAGTGCGGATTAGACAAACCTATTTACCGTCAAGGTTTCTGTAAAGATGATTTTTTTAATATCCCACAAGCCGGAGATTGGATTATGAGACCAGAATTGAGTACTGCTCATTTAGGTAAAGAAGATCGTGATTTAGAATACGAAAAGAAAGTTCAATTGAAACCGCATATCGTGTATTTAGCAAATTCTAGTAACGTTAAAGTTGGGGTAACTAGAAAAGGACAAGTTCCAACAAGATGGATAGATCAAGGTGCTCATGAAGCTCTTGAAATTCTAGAGGCTCCAAACAGATATCTGGCAGGAATAACTGAGGTTGCTCTTAAAAGTTATGTGGCAGATAAAACTAATTGGCGAAAAATGCTTAAAAATGATGTTGAGGATGAGAGTTTAATAGCGTGGAGAGATCGTTTGAAACAATATATTCCTGACGAAGCTTTAGACTATTTTATTGCCTCTAATAATGAAACTAATATTATATTTCCTGTCAATAAATATCCTGAAAAGCCTAAAAGTCTCAATATTGAGAAGGAGCAAAGTTATACTGGTAAGCTCGTTGGGATTAAAGGACAATACCTCATTTTTGAAGATGAAAGAGTCTTTAATGTGCGAAGTAATGAAGGTTTGGTAGTTCGGTTTTCTATCACATAATTATTAGCATCATTTTATAAGTGTCTATTTTGTTACGTAGTTGATATATAGTATCTTAATAATAAAAAGCGCTATAAAAATTCCTGTCATGTTTTACGTTGCGCATACCACATGTCTTCTTGTTCTGTTACTACTGTTGTAGGTGTGAACATGTCTTTAAATTGGGTGTTTTATTTAAGTTGCATAGGTGAAATATTTTTACTTATTATGGTTTGTAAAGTTTTAAAAGACAAGTATTCTACAACGAAAACTTTTGATGATTTTTATGAAGATTATCCTATTGGTGATTATGAAAATTATAGGTAAATATTTGGATCGAGTTTGTTGCTGTATTTTAAGCTAGTGCTCGTTTGTAGTGCGTACTATTTTATCACTCATAAAGGACGACCGCCGCTTTCGGGGTTGATCAATTTATTAAAACGAGGTTTTTTTTTACGGATGTCAATTTAAATCCTATAGGTTTTCTCATTCCAAAACAGCCTTCAGTAAGAAATTATTATTGAAATCAGCACGAAACAATAAAAAACAACAAAAGGCGCATCTATTTTAGATGCACCTTTAATTTATGTGTGATACCAAATAAACTTCAAAATGACTTACCAAATTCGTTTCTATTTTCTTTATATTTCAATATAAAATAGAACCATTACTTTAGCAATGCTTATACTTTCTATATTATCTAAAAAAAATATAATTCAAATTTGTTATAACTAATTTTAAAATTTAGTTGGTATGAGCTAAAAAACTCCTAGATGTCTTCTTGATCTCTCATATTCTGGATATATCCAGCTTTTTGGATTTCACGTCTTCTTTTTACCGATGGTTTTGTGAAGAACTGTCCTTCACGTATGTTTTGCATCGTCTTTACGTTACGGTGTTTTCTCTTGTAACGTTTTAAAGCACGTTCAATGCTTTCTCCTTCTTTTACTAAAATTTTAATCATCGTAATACTTGTGGTTATCTATTTAGGATTATCCTAAATACGTTTTTAATATTTTACTTTTAGATTCTTGGCGTAAACGCTTGATTCCTTTTTCTCTAATTTGTCTTACACGCTCTCTAGTTAAATCAAAAGTAGCTCCAATTTCATCTAATGTCATTGGTGGCTCATCACTTAATCCAAAGTTTAAACGAATCACATCACTTTCTTTTTGTGATAAGGTGTCTAATGCTCTGTTGATTTCAACATTTAAAGATTCTTTCATCAATTGATTGTCAGGATTTGGTGACTCACCAGATTTGACAACATCATATAAACTTGATGTTTCACCTTCTTTTAAAGGTGCATCCATTGATAAATGTCTCCCAGAATTCTTTAATGATTGCTTCACTTCTGAAACCGTCATATCCAATTCTTGTGCAATTTCTTGAGCACTAGGAGGTCTTTGATGCGTTTGTTCTAGAAACGAAAATGCTTTGTTGATTTTGTTTATAGAACCAATTTTGTTCAAAGGTAATCTAACTATTCGAGATTGTTCTGCTAAAGCTTGTAAAATTGCTTGTCTAATCCACCAAACAGCATACGAAATAAATTTGAAACCTCTTGTTTCATCAAAACGTTTTGCTGCTTTCACAAGTCCTGCATTTCCTTCATTAATTAAATCTGGAAGTGTAAGTCCTTGATTTTGATATTGTTTAGCAACAGATACTACGAAACGTAAGTTAGCTGTCGTGAGTTTGTCAAGTGCTACTTGATCTCCTTCTCGAATTCGCTGAGCTAATTCAACCTCTTCTTCTGCAGTAATCATTGGAAGTTTACTGATGTCTTGAAGATATTTATCTAAGGATTTCGATTCACGGTTGGTAACCTGCTTGGTAATTTTTAATTGCCTCATATATGATCTGTTATTTTAAATAGTTTGCAAGAGTCTAATGTAACTTTTAATTTGATAAAAGCAAATAAAAGTTATCTTCTTTATGAAAATTAGCTAAAAATTACGATTTTTTAAGAATCTTTTAACTTTTAGTGCCTAAAATCACCGTTTTTTAGTTGAGTCTTGTTTCTTTTTTTTGTTGTTTAGTAATCCGCCGAGGATGTTTTTTACGCCTTCGGTTACGGTGTTTGTAGTATTGGTTGTGGTGTCTCCAGTTTTTATAGATGTAGATTCTTTAGTAGTTTCAGTTTTTGATCCTCCAAGAAGTTCGCCGAGTAAATCTGTCACCTCATCTTTTCCTTTATTGAGCAATTTTTGCTTTTCAATTTCAACTAGCTGTGTTGTCAAGTTTGAAACTCCACTTGTTAAGTCTGTTTTTACTTTTGGGCTCGTAAAATTTCCTGTAATATTTGCAGTTACGGGAATTGTAATTTTATTAACCTCGGGATCATTAAGCTTTCCTATTAGCCTATTAACGTCACTACCCAAATATTTAGCAGGTACATCAAAAACCACATTGTAATTCATTGTTTGATCAAAACCATGACCTCCAGAGATAACTATGTTTATGTCTTCATACTTGAGATTAAATGGTTGTACATTTACTTGCCCGTTAGAAAAGTCTAATTTTGCTTTTAAGTCTTTCAAATCCAATTTACTGAAATCTATAAAACTTAAAGCGCCATCTAATTGATTTAAAATTGACGCTTCATTTTGATTTATGTTAGTGGTCAATAATTCTGCAAAAGCATCACCAGACACCGAGTTTAAATTAGGTGTAAAATCATTTCCTAGAGTTCCTTGTAGTTTAATTACTGTATTTAATTTCCCTTGGAGTGCTGTTGCGATAGGTGCTAGGTTTTTTAGTAAATCTAGATTTTGAAAGGATTGCGCAATATCAAAACTATCTGCTTCTATATTAAGATCAAAAACTGGTATATCCGTTTTAGTAGATATTTTTCCTGCTACTGTTAATATGCCATTAAACAAATTAGAGGTTAGATTTGTTAAATCGGCTTCTTGATCCTTAAGTACTAGAGTACCGTCAACATTCTTTAAAGTTAGATTGTCATAAACGACTGTATTTGCTTTCACATTAATGGTGCAATCTAGAAAATCAGGAATTTTCATCGATTGTGAAACTGAAGTTGTTTTATTAGATGTTTGCGAAGCATTGACATCTTCCATCATAAAATCACTAACTACGAGATTATTGGAGTTCAAATTAAAATTACCTTGCAGTTTCTTGTCGCTCAGTAAAAAGCCAAGTATATTTTTTACGGTTCCGTTAGCTTTAAAATCGCTCGTTCCTGTTTTCGCATCAAAGCTGTTGAGCGATACGCTTCCAGGATTAAATGTCATATCTGCTGTGTTGATTTGTATTGGGTTGACAATGTCTTCCGAAGAAAAAATAAAATTGCTCAAAGTTATACTTCCACTGTTTTTTATGCGGTCATACGCATTAGTCGCTATGGCGTTCATATCAAACGATGTATTGAGTTTTGCTTTTAAAATGCCACTTAATTCCTTGTCAAAATCTATAGGATAAGCTTTTGTTAAATTTATGAGATTCAAGGTTCCATCAATATTAGCATTGACCAACATGTTTTTCGTGAGATTTCTAATTTTAGCGCTCGATTTAAATATATCGTCGTCAATTTTAAAGTTAAGTTCTTTAATATCCACAAAGGTATCGTCAACGTTTCCAGTTGTGTTTCTAATCGATGTATTAATAGTGATGTTGCTTACACGTTTAGGTAAGTTGGGGTATTTAAATGACCCATTATTAGAGGTGATATTGATGTCTAAAGTCGGAATTGTTTCTTCGGAAACGCTCCCTTTTACGATACCTTTAACTTTGAAATCACCAGAAGTCTCGACGTTTTCAATGTTCTTAGAATATGTTTCTGGAATTATAGCTAGAAAATCTTTAAACGAAGATTCTGGATTTTCAAACGTGATATCCATCTCCTGACCACCTTCAATCATCTGTATATAACCATCAAAAACAAGTGGCAATTGGTTGATGTACCCTTTGTTTTCCATGAATGTATACTTTTGATCCTTAAGATTGATCCCAATAAGAGCATCTAATTTAATCTTGTTTTGATTAAGATATTGTACACTATCTATGCTAAAACTAACATGAGCATCGGTTTTTGTGTCTAGCTGCGATTGTTCTCCAGAAAACGTCCCATTACCAGTATGATTGAGTTCTGTGATATACATTCGCGTTTTTGATGTCTCGTCGATATACGTCAATGCACTATTTTTAATACTGTAATCTTTGATATCGAAACTAAATCCGCTAGAAGAATCTGTTGTTGCCTTAGTCTTTCCTTTTTCTTTGGAGATATCATAATTGGTATTGCCTAAAGCATCTGTTTTTAATGTTAATAAGGCTTCTTCAACAGAAATTGAATTCACTACAATTGGATTTTCACTCGTGTTTTTAAAGAGTTCTTTGATTGACATATCAAATGCAATATGTTTTGCAGACACAAAAGTTTCACCTTCAAAAGGTTTGAAATTAGTAATCATCAATTCCTCTACTGTGACGTGAGCCTTTGGGAAACTGCGTATAAAACTCAAGCTTACATCGCTAAACTCCACTTTCGCGTTAAGGTTGTCATTCATTACCGTTTTAACCATGTCCTTTATTTTGCCTTGAAATGCAAATGGAATAGCGACTAATAGCGCTAAGAGTATTAATACCGTAATTCCTATTATTTTAAATGCCTTTTTCATCTTTAGTTTCCGCGAAAGCGGTAATCTTTTAATTAGTTAATATTGTTATTTATTTAAGGTGTCGTTTAAAACTTTGCAAATGTATATGTTTACTGTTCTATATACGTGCAGAATAGAGTTTAGGTCATATGAAAGCACAATTTTAATACAACTTTAACCCATTCAGTATGATTTTTAGTGGGTTAGATTAGCTAGGTGACTTGGTTTATTTTCAAGTTAAAACATTTTTAAGCTTTTAAGTCCTTCTCTAGAAATAACTTTAAAATTATACCATTAGAAAATCATCAAAGTCGTGATAGCCAGTATAATCATGAATAAATAGATTTTTTCAGTTGTAAGTTTGATATTTCTGGTCATAAATTGTGAATAAAAACTTGCTATAACTATACGTTAATACCATTTTGTTTTCATTAATTTGATGATTCAATATGAATTCTAGCCATCACGTTTACATCGCTCTTGGGAGCAATAAAGGCGACAGATTAAAATATCTGCAAGACGCTGTTGATTCTATTTTTAAGGAAATTGGCAAGATAAATGCCATTGCAAAAGTGTATAATACGCCTGCTTTAGGGTTTGAAGGGGATGATTTTTTAAATACCTGCATATACGTAGAATCTAAGTTTTCTGCCCAAGAGGTTTTAGTTAAACTACAGAATATAGAGCAAAAATTAGATCGAGAGCCAAAACAAACAACAGGTTACGAATCCAGAACTATAGATTTAGATATCCTACTATTTGATTGCGATATTATTTCTTCAGAAAATTTAATTGTGCCACATTCTCAACTTTCAAAACGTAAGTTTGTCCTTAAGCCATTGTGTGATATCGCTTCAGAACTGAAACATCCGCAACTTGAAAAAACCGTTGCAGAACTTTTAGAATCCTGCGAAGATGAAAGTGACGTAGAAGCCATTAATATGTGGTTGAAAAAACCAATAAAGCAATTTGATTTCTCAATGTATAATTATATCGCTATTGAAGGTAATATTGGTGCGGGAAAAACAAGTCTGGTAAATAAAATAGCATCAGATTTTAATGCGAAACTCATTCTAGAACGTTTTGCAGATAATGCTTTTTTACCAAAATTCTATGCAGAGCCAAAGCGTTACGCCTTTACTTTAGAAATGTCATTTCTTGCAGATCGTTACCAGCAAATTAGTGACGATTTATCACAGTTAGACTTGTTTAAGGATTTTATGGTGAGCGATTATGATATTTATAAATCCTTGATTTTCTCAAAAATCACATTACCAGAAGACGAATTTAAACTCTATCGTAAACTCTTCTACCAAATGTATAAAGACATCGCAAAACCAGATTTGTACGTTTATCTATATCAAAACACACAACGTCTCCAAGAAAATATCAAAAAACGCGGACGCGATTACGAGCAAAACATAGACGATGCGTATTTGGATAAAATAAACTCTGGATATTTAGACTTCTTAAAAAACCAAACCGAACTCAATGTCAAAATTATTGATATTTCAGATCGTGATTTTGTGAATAATCGTTTGGATTATTTATGGGTTTTGGGTGAGATCTGTGGAGAAGAAAAGAGGTAGAGGACTTAAGATAGAAGATTACGATTTTGTGATTCAGAAGGAGTTCCGATAGGTATTGGATAATTGAATAATCTCATTCTTATTAAAGCAAAAGATTCTTCGCTTTGCTCTGAATGACATCAATAATTTTTATTGAATTCAGTATTATCATTCTGGCGAAGGCAGGAATCCATAATTAATTGCAATTAAAGTAGATTCCGCATCACGAGGGGAATCATAGTTAAGAACATTTTTTTAGATAGTTATCTTAGAAAATAAATCCCAAACTACAACTCCACAACTCACAGAAATATTAAGCGAATGCTTAGTCCCAAATTGTGGGATTTCAATAACAACATCACTGGCATCAACCACATCTTGAGCCACACCTTTTACCTCATTTCCAAAAACCAAGGCGTATTTTTGATTAGCTTCAGGTTGAAATGTATCGAGCATTGTTGCACGTTCTGCTTGCTCTATAGAAATGACTTTAATGGATTCAGATTTTAGTTTGTTGACAACATCAAGTGTATGTTCGGCATATTCCCAATCTACAGTGTCTGTGCTTCCTAGAGCTGTTTTTCTAATATCGTTATGTGGAGGTGTTGCGGTTATTCCGCAGAGATAAATTTTTTCAACCAAAAAGGCATCACTCGTTCTAAAGACAGAGCCTATATTATTTAAGCTTCTAATATTATCGAGAATAATAATGATAGGTGTTTTTGTGGCTTCTTTAAATTCATCCACATTTAATCTATCGAGTTCGCTGTTTTTTAGTTTTCGCATAGTTCTATCATTGCGAGGACGAAGGACTTGGCAATCTCCTCAGGCTATTGTTGAAATCTATCTTTAATTGTAGATAACTTCTAGGTTTTACATTTCAGAAAAGATCAAAATATAAGTACTTTAGCATGCTTACAGTCTTGATTGTTTTCAAGACAAAAATACACAAAACCATTGGCAAAAAAAGTAAAAAAAGTAACGCCTTTAATGAAGCAGTACAACGCCATCAAGGTTAAATATCCTGATGCGCTGTTATTATTTAGAGTGGGTGATTTCTACGAAACCTTTGGTGAAGATGCTATAAAAGCATCTAAAATTTTAGATATTATTTTAACCAAACGAAGTGCAGGAAGCGAGAGTGAAATTGAGTTGGCGGGTTTTCCGCATCACTCTTTGAACACCTATTTACCAAAGTTAGTAAAGGCTGGTGAACGTGTTGCTATTTGTGATCAATTAGAAGACCCAAAACTTACTAAAAATATAGTAAAACGTGGTGTCACAGAGTTAGTGACTCCAGGAGTTGCACTTAATGATGATATTTTACATTCTAAAACGAATAATTTTTTAGCTGCCGTTTATTTTCCGTCGACGAGCTCAGCATCACAATCCAATGGTACAGTTTTTAATAGCGTTGGTGTATCTTTTTTAGATGTCTCAACAGGAGAGTATTTTATATCACAGGGCAATAGCGAATACGTAGATAAGCTACTTCAAAACTTTAGACCAAGTGAAGTACTAGTGTCAAAACCAAACCGTAAAAAGTATAATGAAGCCTTTGGTAGTGATTTTCATGTTTTTTATTTGGAAGATTGGGTGTTTCAAGATGATTATGCTAATGAAACGTTGTTGAAGCAATTTAATACGAAATCCTTAAAAGGTTTTGGAATTGAAGATTTGTACGAAGGTATTGTGGCATCTGGAGCGATCTTGCATTATTTAGGAGAAACCCAGCATCATAAATTGCAACATATCACATCTATACAGCGCTTAACAAAAGGTGAGCATGTTTGGATGGATCGTTTCACGATTAAAAATTTAGAGTTATATCAATCTCACAACCAAAATGCAGTAACGCTTGTTGATGTCATTGACAAAACGATTTCACCAATGGGTGGACGATTACTCAAACGATGGTTGGCATTGCCCCTCGTTAATATGTCACAAATCAATCAGCGTCATGACGTGGTTGAGTATGTGAAGAGCGATGCTATTATGTTGAGTAATTTTCAGCAGCAATTAAAACAAATAGGAGATATTGAGCGATTGATTTCTAAAGTAGCTACGGTAAAGATTTCACCAAGAGAGGTTATTCAATTAAAAAATGCTTTGGAAGCGATTGTACCAATAAAAGCATTAGCACTCACTACTAAAAATAAAGCGTTACAACAGTTAGGTGAGCAAATGGATTCGTGCGAAGAATTGCGCACCCGAATCAAAGTTACTTTAAATGAAGAGGCTCCGGTAAATATCTTAAAAGGGAATACGATCTCATCTGATTTTTCTTCGGAATTAGAAGAACTTCGAGGGCTATCGGCTTCTGGAAAAAGTTATCTAGATAAAATGCTAGAGCGCGAAAGCGAACGCACAGGTATCACGTCTCTTAAAATAGCTTCCAATAATGTGTATGGTTATTATATAGAAGTACGTCACACACACAAAGATAAAGTACCAGAAGAGTGGATTAGAAAGCAAACCCTTGTAAGTGCAGAGCGTTATATCACTGAAGAGCTTAAAGAATACGAAACAAAAATTCTTGGAGCAGAGGAGCGTATTTTATTAATCGAGCAGCAATTATTTGGAGAGTTGGTGAGTTGGATTATTAATTTTATTCAACCTGTTCAAAAAAATTCAGCATTAATAGCGCAACTCGATTGCTTAACCGGTTTTGCACAACTTGCTATTGAAAATAATTACACCAGACCAATCTTAACCGAAGGTTACGAACTCGATATCAAAAACGGAAGACATCCAGTCATAGAAAAACAATTACCTCATGGAGAACCTTACATTGCTAATGATGTTTATTTAGATAGAGAAAAACAGCAAATCATTATGATTACTGGTCCTAACATGTCTGGTAAGTCTGCTATATTACGTCAAACAGCATTAATTGTATTGTTGGCCCAAATGGGAAGTTTTATTCCTGCAGAAGTTGCGAGCATAGGGTTAACCGATAAGATTTTTACGAGGGTAGGCGCCAGCGATAATATCTCCATGGGAGAATCGACCTTTATGGTTGAGATGAATGAAACTGCTTCTATTTTGAATAATATTTCAGATCGTAGTTTAGTATTGCTTGATGAAATTGGTCGTGGGACAAGTACTTACGATGGGATTTCTATAGCTTGGGCTATTAGTGAGTATTTACATGAGCATCCTAGTAAAGCAAAAACATTATTTGCAACGCATTACCATGAGCTTAATGAAATGTCTGAGACGTTTGAACGTATCAAAAATTTTAATGTCTCAGTAAAAGAATTAAAGGATAATGTATTATTTCTTCGGAAATTAGTACAGGGTGGGAGTAATCACTCTTTTGGTATTCATGTTGCTAAAATGGCAGGAATGCCTCAACAGGTGATCCATCGTGCTAATAAAATATTAGTGCAGTTAGAAAAATCGCATTCTACAGAAGAATTGACCGATAAGGTTAAAACTTTAAATGATGATATGCAATTAAGTTTCTTTAATCTAGACGATCCTTTGTTAGAACAATTAAAAGAAGAGATTGTAAACATAGATATTAACATATTAACGCCAGTTGAAGCACTCATGAAACTTAATGAAATCAAACGTATGTTGCTGAAAAAGAAGCGTGCATAAAAAAACTTTTTTTTTTTTATTAAAAGGCTTTGCTTTAATAAGAAAAGTCTTAAATTTGCCCTCGCAATTACTACAAACGTTCATACACAAAATTGCTATAATGCGAAAGTAGCTCAGGGGTAGAGCATCACCTTGCCAAGGTGGGGGTCGCGGGTTCAAATCCCGTCTTTCGCTCTAAACCTAGTAAAAAATATTAAATTTTAGTCAGCGGACTAAAATGCTGAAGTGGTGGAATTGGTAGACACGTTGGACTTAAAATCCAATGTCCCCTGGGACGTACGGGTTCAAGTCCCGTCTTCAGTACAAAGAGAAACCGTAAATAGTTGTTTAACAATTGTTTACGGTTTTCTCATTTATAATATTGTACGATTATTGTATGATTGGCTTTAAAGAAACACTCTTTTGACCGAATTAATATAAACCACCTCAACTTTAAGTATTTCTTTTTTACCGTTACGAAAACAATTATTTAAATCTCACCAATTCTAACTTTTTTCAATAGATTAAGTTCTTTTATTTTAAGGTTTCCGATTCATCCGATTTTACACGACTACGTGCGCGCTTATCGTTTTACTTTTTAAAAAAACTGATTAATCAAAGTTTACAGAATACTTGTCCAAGAGATAACCCGTTTTAAAACTTCTTATTTCTGTGATATTATCAAATTTAGGATTGTAAACGACCTCTGCAAAAAACATATCGATTGCGTATAGGTTACTGCGTTCTGCTTTATTTACATAGTTGTCTAAGAAGATGCCTAATTGGTTAACCGCTTCCATTCGTTCGTTTAGTCCTAAGATGTTGAATTGATATAGAGTCATTAGTTCTTTGGTTGGCTATTATATTTAAATTCGCGAGGACTTTGGTAAGTAGGCGAGAACAAGCAATAAATTACACACGGTGTTACCACACGTTTTTATTCTACTATTTGTCGAATTAAACCTTGGTCAACAATTTTCGTATTCAGTTTTATATATCTAAACGATTTTACTTTTGAGTTGTTAAGTTCAATAGTCAAAATCTTATTTTTATTCGAGTAAGCGATTCTGTTATTAAAAGTTAGATAATCAGTTCCAAATTCCAATTCTAATTTCGTTTTTGTTAATCCATAAAGATTGGCTTTTCTTAAATCCGAATCTGGATTAAAAATTCTAAATTCAATTAAGGTTTCTGTTTGGTCTTCGTAAGTGTATTTATTTTCTCCGTGTTTAAAAACAACAAATTGGTCTATTTTAATTGATTCTTTTTTAAAATCAGGATAATAGTAAACATAAAAAATTGAGTCTTTAATTTTCGGTTGGTAATAATATTCAGTTCCGCTAGTTACACTAGTTGTAAATTCCATTCCTTTCTTTTTCTAGAACTCTAAAAGGTCAATTGGATTATCAAGAAACTCAACTAAATTCGAGTTTAAATCAATTTCCTATTGTGATTCCGATTCAGATTGTGATTCCGAAACTAATTCGGTTTTATTCACTGGACTTTCTGAATACCTTTTCTGCACATAGAAATATAAAAAAATTCCATATCCGATTGCAGAAATTAATATTAATGCAAAAATGAATATTAATATGTTCTTAGTTTTTCTCAAATGTGTGGTAACGTTGTTGTGTATGAAAAGTAGCTAGTTTATACACACTATTTTTTCGGTTTATAACTGACCTTTGTTTTGTTATTTGTCTTTCGATTAAGCACCAAAATAACTATTTTTTATATACGTCTTAAGTTTGATTTCTCTTAAAACAGTTAACTTTTACATACAAATCAGAAAGAAACAGAGAGAGGATCAAGGTTATTATATACAGTGAGGACAGAACCTCGACAACAAAGTCAACCCCCTCTCTTTTTCATCTATAGCACGTTCAGTTCTGTGAGGCCTAGATCTCGTTTTCAAGATGTTGTGTCATTGATGATTGTTCTTTCATAATCTAATTATTATGAATAAATATAAAGAAACTTTTGGGGTTGACATCAGTAAAGATGTCTTTGATGTTCATGGCAGCAAAAGCGGTCACAAGGTGTTT
>JAWUWM010000031.1:0-8067 GCA_034111845.1 Psychroserpens sp.
CATTTTTATTGGACTGAAAAACTATTTAATCAGACTTTTAAACTCCTTCTTATACATATTACTTTATCTATTTATATTCATTAAAAAATATATTATAACTTTAATAATTATTGTTGTAATTGGAGCTTCATTAGGGTACGCACTAGATAAATATCTTGACAAAGAGTATTATTCATATATGATGGTTCAGCCAAATTATAATAGTGTTTACCAACTCTATTCTAATATAGAATATTATAACGGTTTAATTAGCGACCAGGACCTTACTGGGCTATCTGTACTATTTGACCTTTCAGAAACTGAAGCAAAGTCATTGGTTAAATTTGACATTACACCAGGTCCTAATAATAAAAATGAAAATTTATTACTCTATGATAATTTCATAAAAATTGCAGACTCAATAACTGTTGCATTAACTTCTTATGAAATCTTCACTAAAGAGCAAGATAAATATATTAGAAGTAAACACTTAATTAGTGTTAACTCAAAAAACAAAAGCCTTTACAAAAATATAGAAAAGGGCATTGTTAATGGCATAAGTGGTAATGCCTATCTAAATGAGCAACTTAATAACGAATTAGACGCATTTGAAAATCAGGAGAAAGATCTAAACATGATGATTAATAGGTTAGATTCTATAAATACTCTTTATCAGAAAGTCATAGATGAAGAAGCAGGAAAGAGCGCATCTGCTACAACCAGTATAGATCTAGGTGGAGTTCAAAACGATAAAACTAAAGAGCTACAACTATTGGATAAAAAGTCCACATATCTTGAACAAATAAGAGATCTTCAACGTCTAAAATCAAAAAAAAATGAATTTTTAAATGTTATTTCTGGTTTTTATGAGCAAGGTATTGTTGAACCGAGCATTTTTAAAAAGAAAATGATCTTATTACCTTTAGTCTTAATTAGTTTATTTCTGTTGTTTATTATCATTAGAGATATGGATATCTACGTCGTTAACACTCATGAAAAACTCAAAAAAAATTCTTTATTGTCAAAATAATGGTATTATTAACAATGATTTAATTCCTTATCGTAATCAAATAACTAAACAAAAAACCTCATTAATTGAGGTTTTTTGTTTAGTTATTTTTCTTATTATAATTCTTCTTCAAAAACCCAAACAATCCTTTTTTATTTTTCTTTCCTTTTTCTTCGTAACCAGTATCAAACTCGCGCTCCTTTTGGTCTTTTTTGAACATACGTTTTAGGAATCCGTCACGCTTTTCACTTTGGCAGGCTAATGCATTGAGAACATCGTCTGAAGGTTTTTCAAATTGAGCCTTGGTAATCGCATCAAATTTTTGATTTGCATTCATTTGCTTTAAAAACAAAGCGACTATTGGCAATGCAGAGTTTGCACCTTGACCAATTCCTGTATTACTAAACCCAATACGATGGTCGTCATTTCCTACCCATGACAACATCACTAATTTTGGGCTCACCCCTACGAACCAACCATCTTTATTATTTTGTGTGGTTCCAGTTTTTCCTGCTAAGTCATTTTTGAGTCCGTATTGAGAACGTATTCGTACTGCTGTTCCTGTATTGATAGTGGATTTCATCATTTCAACCATTATTTGTTGGGTATCCTTAGAAAATGCTTCTAGTAAAGCTTCCGTTTTTTTACTTTCGTAAATAACGTTTCCGAATTTATCCTCAATTTTAGAAATATAAAACGGTTTTGATACTCGTCTGTGGTTAGCAAAACTTGTATAAGCAGCGATCAATTCGAGCATTGAAATTTCCGCAGTGCCTAAAACTAAAGATGGCACCTCTGGTAAATCTGAAGTAATTCCCATTTTTCTGGCTTGAGCTATCACAGTATTAATCCCAACATCTTCAAGAACTTTTACAGCTATCGTATTTACAGACTCACTTAATGCTTTTTCTAGTGAATAATTAAGGTGTCTATCAATTTCATCTTTACCACCATTAGATGGTGTCCAATTTTTTTGATTAGTATAGGTGATTTCTTTTACTGGATAATAAGTACAAGGCTCAATACCATGTTCTAATGCAGCTGCATAAACTAGTGGTTTAAAGGTAGAACCTACTTGTCGTTTTGCAACAGATACATGATCGAATTTAAAATGCTCAAAATCAATTCCTCCAACATAAGCTTTTATGGCTCCAGTTTGAGGGTCGACAGCCACAAAACCAGTATTCAAAAACTTAATAGCATTATTAAGACTGTCAATTATAGAGCCCTCTAACACCTCATCGTCATCCCAAGAAAAACCTGTAAACCTAGATATCACACTTAAACTATCCATTATAGCTTTTTCACTCCATTTTTGCTTTTTTAAATTTTTATAACGTGTTAAGTTCTTAATTTGCTTTTCTATTAACACATTGTTTTTAAGCCATGGTGCATTTTTTCCGTAGCCATTTTCAAATTGCTTTTGGAGTATCGCCATGTGTTGCTGCATAGCGTTTTCAGCATAACGTTGCATATCGATATCCAATGTAGTGTGGATTTTTAATCCGTCTTTATACAAATCGTATGACGTATCATTAATACCATTTAAACTATCGAGTAAAGTCCTTATTTCTAATCGAATTTTCTCTCTAAAATAAGGAGCAACACCATCAGTATGGTTAAATTTTTGGTAGTTAGTTTCTAACGGAATATTACTGGTCTCAATTTTTAAATCCTCATCGATATAACTATACTTTTCCATTTGCTGTAAAACCACATCGCGTCTTAATTGGCTGCGCTCAGTAAATAATCTTGGATTATAACCGTGAGGCGCTTTTAAAGTGCCCACTAAAGTGGCAGATTGCGCTAGGTTAAGGTTTTTAACTTTCAAGCTAAAAAAGCGTTGGGACGCACTTTCTATGCCGAAGACATTTTCACTAAAAGGAACTGTATTTAAGTAAAGTGCGATAATATCCTGTTTAGAATAAATGCTTTCAAAACGTTTAGCTAAAATCATCTCCTTAACTTTGTTGACAGGCATTGAGAACCAACCATATTCTTGTCTAGGATAAATATTCTTAACTAATTGCTGACTAATCGTACTTCCACCGCCAGAAGAATTGTCTTGCATCAAAATAGATTTAAAAAACACGCGTATTAAACTTGTATAATCAACTCCATTATGCTCATAGAAACGAGAATCTTCAGTAGCAACCAATGCATCTACCAAATGCTTTGGCACATCTTCATATTGAACAATTTGTCTATCAAAAATAAAATATTTACCCAGGAGTTCATTTTCAGCATCTAACAACAAAGAGGCTTCTGCTTGTTTAATATCTTTTAAATCCTCACTGCTAGGTAACTTTCCCCAAAGACCTAAATATACCGAAAACCAAAATAAGACCAGCAATAATAGGCCTGTCAAGGAAGCCTGTATTAAACATTTAAACCATACGGACTTTAATGTGAATTTCATAAATAGGATTTAATGGTTGGTTGTGATTTATATACGGAGTAATTAATAAAACAGATCTTAATTAAGGAAAATAATCCTGTGACATCACTTATTTATCTCGTAACTTTATAACGTATAATTAATTTTTAATTGAATTTAAAATTAATTATATCAACTGTAAGAAAACAGTTTAATTTTCGACCAATATTAGAAGTTAATTAAACAGTAAATTATTAATTCAAAAAAGAAAGGACAATACATTATGTTAACTTGGAAAGACCTCATCAATTTCTCTGTAAAAGGGAATCCTACGCCAGATCGTAGCGTTGAAAAAACAGACGCCGAATGGCGTCAACAATTAACTCCAGAACAATTTAGAATCACACGTCAAAAAGGCACAGAGCGCCCATATAGTGGTGAGCTTTGCAGTATTTATGACGAAGGCCAATACAACTGCATTTGTTGTGATACGCCTTTATTTGATTCTACTATAAAATTTGAGTCTGGATCAGGTTGGCCAAGCTTCACCCAGCCTATTAAACCTAATGCGATAAAATATCATAAAGATTCATCTTTAGGTATGGTTCGCGTTGAAGTGATGTGCAATACTTGCGATGGGCATTTAGGACATGTGTTTCCTGATGGTCCAGAACCAAGCGGATTGCGTTATTGTATTAATTCTGAATCTATGCAATTAGGTTCTAAAATAAAAGTAGAGGAAACCAAGTAATGAAAAACAAGAAATTAGAACAATTAACCGTAGGATGTGGATGTTTTTGGTGTATCGAAGCAGTTTATGACCATGTAAAAGGGGTTGAAAAAATAGTTTCTGGATATAGTGGAGGAACAGTGCCAGGCAGGCCAACTTACCGAGAGATATGCTCAGGATTAACTGGTCACGCAGAGGTGGTTCAAGTAACTTACGACGCCAATGTAATTTCGTATGAAGACTTGCTTGTCATTTTTATGACAAGTCATGATCCAACTACGTTAAACCGTCAAGGTGCTGATGTTGGCTCACAGTATCGTTCAGTTATTTTTTATCATGATGATGCGCAAAAAAAACTTGCAGACGTTGTCGTTAAAGAAATAGCACCCTATTTTGAAAATCCTATTGTGACAGAAGTTAGCGAACTAGGTGAATTTTTTGAAGCTGAAGCAGAGCATCAAAATTTCTATAATAGTAATAAAAGGCAGGGCTATTGCACGTATGTCATCGAACCTAAGTTAACTAAACTTAGACAGATGCATTCAGATAAATTAAAAAACCGAGTAGCATAATTGAAGGGAATTCAAAACAATCCGAAAATCAAATTATATGGCACAGATAGATGTCATAAAACGCAATTTTATATCAATTCCTTAAATGAAACTCAGTTACCATATGAATTTTTAGATGTTGAAAGTAATGAAGACCACGCAGAAGAACTGCGTGGTCTTTATACACATAGAAAACTTAACTTCCCTACACTCATGATTGGGTCTAAAAAATTAAGAAATCCACGTATTGAAGAACTTCAAAAATGGTTAACTAAGCTAACTTCTAATCACTAAATAAGATCATTACTTTAACCTTTAAATTCATTAAAAAAAACATAGTCTTATGTCAATTATAGAACACATTAAAACCTACTTTAATAAAAAGAAAAACAACGAAACTACAGAAAAAGCTCCTGAAGGAATCTGTCCTAATTGTTGGGGAAAGCAAAATTGGGACGGTGAGTTTTACGAGATTATGAAAGGTAGTAAAAATGACAAACGAGATGATACTTATAATAATTTCATCAATAAAATTGTAGAAACTAACATCTCTGGAATTACTATTAACAAAGACACGTACACCTGTAAGACCTGTCAAGTTAAATATGACCATTCACATTAAATGAACAAAACTCAAATAGGATTAGGATTAGCAGCATTAGGAAGACCAGAATACATTAATATTAGAGAAGATTCAAATATTGATAAATCAAAAACTGCTTTTAAAACCAATGCTTTTGACGTCTTGGATTTTGCGTATCAAAATGGAGTTCGCTTTTTTGACACGGCTCCTTCTTATGGTTTAGGAGAACACTTTTTATTAGATTGGAAAAACGCCAGACAACACAAAGACGTTACATTATCTACAAAATGGGGTTATACTTATGTTGCCAATTGGGAATTAGGTTTTGAAGGCAAACATGAAGTTAAAGAACACTCGGTATCAAAACTAAATGAGCAATGGGAAACGTCTAAAGCATTACTTCTGCAATTAAAAATATATCAAGTACATTCTGCAACTATAGAGAGTGGCATATTAAAAGACACATCTATTCATGAGCGCCTATTTCAGCTTAAAAAAGAATACGGATTAAAAATAGGAATTACAACGAGTGGTTTTAATCAATCTGAAATTCTAAACATTGCAAAAGACATCGCTGTAAACAACGAATTACTTTTTGATAGTTACCAAGTTACCTACAATGTATTTGAGCAATCAACATTTAACACCCTACAAGAGCTTAAAACTAAAGGCAAAACAATCATTATCAAGGAGGCTTTAGCTAACGGAAGAGTATTTACCAACGAACACACTAAAAAGCATCTAGAAACGCTTTCAAAGATATATAATGTTAAGATTGATGCTATCGCCCTGAGATTTGTCATTGACACATTACAACCAACTATTGTTTTAAGTGGTGCATCAAATACCAATCATCTCGCTCAAAACTTAAAAGCACTTGACTTTGAATTATCTCTAGATCATCTTGAGCTTTTAAAATCTTTAAGGATAAATTCTAAAGTTTATTGGGATGAACGACGTGATTTGGCTTGGAATTAGATTACTTCTCAAACTTATCAATTCCATCACTCAACCAACTAAAATATTCATCTGCATTTGGTGTATATGCCACAGGCGTATTTAGATTATTCTCATCATGATCCATCAACACATAATACGGTTGTGTATTGGTTTTATACTTTATAGTTTGAAGTTCACTCCATTTTTGTCCAATATACTTAAGTTTCTTGCCTGGCTTCAATTTCGACTCTGTAATTTCATCATCTTCTAGTTTTCGTTTATCGTCAACATATAATGAAATTAAAACAACATCATTTTTAAGTTTAGCCAACACATTCGGCTCTACCCAAACGTTTTGCTCCATCTTTCGACAGTTTACACAAGCCCAGCCCGTAAAGTCAATCATTACTGGCTTTCGAACAGTTTTAGCATAAGCCAATCCTTTATCATAATCGTTAAACGCTAAGATATCATGTGGAGCTAATAAATGTGCACCATCCGGTAAATCACCATGATCTGTAGAATTTATTGCGCCTCCGTCTTTAGAATTCCCTACACCATAAGGTGATTCGCTATAATCCAAAGGTGGTGGAAATGCACTAATTAGATTTAATGGCGCTCCCCAAAGCCCTGGAATCATATATACAGTGAATGACAAAGTCAATAATCCTAATAATAAACGTCCTACGGAAATGTTCTTCAAAGGAGAATCGTGCGGTAATTGGATTTTTCCGAAGAGATACAAAGTCAACCCTCCAAAAATAGCGATCCATATGGCAATAAAGGCTTCTCTTTCTAGTATGTGCCATTGCGAAACTAAATCTGCATTTGACAAGAATTTAAAAGCTAAAGCCAACTCTAAAAATCCTAATACTACTTTTACTGTATTTAACCAACCTCCAGATTTTGGTAATGAGTTTAACCATCCTGGAAATGCTGCAAATAAAGAAAAAGGTAAAGCAATAGCTAATGAAAAACCTAACATACCAATAATTGGTCCTACTTGGCTTCCTCCTGCTGCTGCTTCAACTAATAACGTTCCTACAATTGGACCTGTACAAGAAAAAGATACAATCGCCAAAGCTAGAGCCATGAAGAAAATACCAACAAGGCCTCCTCTATCTGCTTGAGAATCTACTTTGTTCGCCCAAGAATTTGGCAACATAATTTCGAATGCACCCAAAAATGAAATTGCGAATACCATTAACAAAACAAAGAATGCCAAATTAAACCAGACATTAGTTGACAATGCATTTAATGCTGCTGGCCCAAAAATAAGACTCACAACCACCCCTAACAGTACATAGATTACAATAATGGATAATCCATAAATAATAGCATTTCTAATTCCTGCAGCTTTAGATTTACTTTGCTTTGTAAAAAAACTAACGGTCATAGGTATCATAGGGAAGACGCACGGTGTCAATAGGGCTGCGAAACCTGAGAAAAAAGCAATTATAAAAATAGACCATAAACTCTTACTATCGCCTTCATCTTCTGTAGTTCCAGAATATGCGCCATCGTTCACTTCAACACTCTTAGTTAAATCAAATTCTAAATCTAAATAACTTGGTGCTAAACATTTCTCATCATCACAAGCCATAAAACCAACCTCAGCAGCTACGTTTTTTATGTCTGCGTTAGCTACTTTAATTTTTTGTCTAAACGTTGTAGTCTTTTCAAAAAATTTCACTTTCATTTGGAAGACCTTGTCATCAATTGTGATGCCTTTTTCTTCTAAAGTATTTCCAATAAGGGCTACTCCTTCTCCTAAAGTGTAGTCAAAAGTTGTAGGAATTGGTCCATCCTCAGGAACCTCTTGAGAATACAAATGCCAATGATCATCAATTGATGCAGTTGAAACTAAAACATATTCTGTATCTGATATTTTTTCTACGT
>JAWUWM010000032.1:0-9134 GCA_034111845.1 Psychroserpens sp.
CCTTCGTCATTATATAATATAGTTCCATCTCCATCCGTAACTAATAAAAAGTCAAAAGGTGCTCCTTCTATTTCTCCTGTGTTAATTGTAAGGTTGAGTGCTGAGCCATCAGAACTTGTATATGTAAATATTTCTGAATCATTATTTCCGTAGCAAACAAAACTATTAGTAGGTCCTACTGCGCAATCTACATCAAAGTTAGTTTGAATAGTTGTAGTAAAGTTTGAAGGGCCAGACCAGATACTAAATGTTCCACCACCACAATCTGCTCTTACCCATACTTCATATTCTGTAGAAAAATCTAAACCAGAAATACTCGCCGAAGGCACTGTTACCGTTGTTCCCGGACCTGTTGGTTCTCCTGTACCTGCTGGTACAACAACGTACTCCCATGAGGTTTCACCATTGTTAGCAGTCCAACTTATGTCTGCAGTTGTACCCGTAATATTAGCTACTGTTATTGCACTTGGTGGAATACAAAAGTTACCACATGATTCTACTCTTATAAAATCTACCGCTATATCTCCTTCAAAACCAGTACCTGCGCCACCGTAACTGTATTCTAAATAGATAACTTGACCTAAATAGGTATCTAAGTTAATACCTACAGGTACCCAAGCTTCTGCATCAGTAATTTGTAAATCTCCAACCCAAGAAAATAAGTTTGTAAATGGACCTGCTGGATCATTAGCAATGCCAACGTTGAGCGTTCCCATATCGTCTCCAAAAGCGTGGAAAAAGAAAGACAACTCTGCGCCATCTATCGCTGTCGTCAAGTCAATTGCTGGACTGACAGCAGATGCTATATTTGTAGCACTACCTGATGCTTCATATTCTAAATGCGCCCCTGCTGCTCCATCAAAAGCATTTGCAGGACCAGTACCAAATGAATTTGCACCCGCTCCTGTAATATCCCAGTTTCCGTCAGAACCGTCAAATCCAGTTCCTGTCCAACCTGAAGGAGGATCTTGATCAAAGTTTTCAGTAAAAATAAATGAAGATGTCCCTGTTGCACACGTAACTCCAATTGGAGCAGGTGGCGGAACATTTAACGTTGTAAAATTAATTGGACCAACCCAATTACTAAATCCATCTGTATCACAATCGCTTCTTAAATAAACTTCATAAGCTGTGCTAGGTGCAAGTGTTGGTATATCGTAAGGATTATTTGTTATTGAAATTCCAGCTGCAGATGGGACGCCAGTACCTTGAGGTTGAACTACTATTTCCCAAGCCATTTCTCCTCCTCCTGCTATCCAATTAATTTGAGCAGAATTTTCGGTAACTAAATCAGCAGTAACTCCAGAAGGTTCTGGGCAACTTACTTCAAAAATTGAAACGGTATCAAAAGCGACACCTTCATCTGTAACTGAACCATCAGAACCAAATGCAACTCTTAGTGTGACATTAGCTTGACCTCCTAAACCGTTTAGAGAATGTCTTGCAATTAACCAACCTTCAGAACCAGAACCATTTCGCCCTGTCCACCCCTCTTGTTGGCCTCCAGGATTTCCAGCAATAGTACCATCATTATACCAATTGTTAGGATCTCCATTTGCACCTACATTTTGCCATGTTGTACCCCCATCTATTGATGATTGTAACACCATGCCATCCCAACTAAATTCTGAATTCCACCAAACACTCATTTCTATAGAAGGTGAAACCAAGGTTGTTAAATCAAAGATTGGACTCGTTACAACTCCGTTTTCATTTATACCATATTCTCCTGTTAGATTAGTAACCCAAGCATTTGTACCAGAGTCTGCAACATTAATTACTGGAGCTGCAGGCGTACCAAGAGCCCAAGTTCCTGGATTAGCTCCATCCACTGTCCAACCTCCATCTCCTGACTCAAAATCTTCTGCGTAAGGATACGTTGTTATTTGTGCCTCAGCACACCAGATTGAAAAAATAAAAATAAGAGATAACGAGAGTAAAATTTTTTTCATATCAAAATGCTGTTAATCAATTTAAATAACTGATAATTAATAGTTTAAAACTTGTTATTGGGACAAAACCGACTACTTTTAAAAAAATGTCTTGTAGGAAAGACCTTAAAAAGATACCGAAGATAAAAAAATTGGTAGTTAACAAACTGTTAACACTCATATAATAGACTAAAAGCTATTATCATCGACAAAAAGAAAAAGCCTTTAAAAACTCAAGGTTGAGTAATATTTAATTTAACATAAACTGGAAAGTGATCGCTATACCCTCCTTGGTATTTTGTACCTACATAAGTTCTAAAAGGTTGACCTTTATATTTACCTTTATGTTGCTTCAAAAATGTTTCATCAAAAATATTAGCTTCATCAAATTTGAGTTTGTTTAATTCGGTTTCAAAAAAATTAGTAGAGAACAATATTTGATCAAAAAGGTTCCATTTAAATCTATGGCTAACGCTGCCCCTGCTATAAGATAATAAAGTCTCCATAGAGTTATAAAGCCCCCCTTTTATTGATAGTAGTTTAACACTATCGTTACTCGGGTTATCATTAAAATCTCCCATTACTAATATTTTAGGATTTGAATAGGTAACTTTAAGACTATTAATAATTTCAACCACTTTTTCAGCAGCTTTTATACGTTTCGGATTAGACTCTAATTCTCCTTCTCTTCTCGACGGCCAATGATTAACAATAACATGTAATCTTTCAGAATGAAACATTCCCGACACCAACAATAAATCTCTTGTATAGTCTTGCTCGCCTCTATCATCTTCTAGATATACCGAATATGTTTTAGAATCTTCAACCGTAAAAACCGCTTTATCGTAAAGTAATGCAACGTCAATACCTCGTTCATCCTTAGATTCATAGTGCACATACCCATAATCATAAGATTCTAATTCTTTGCTTTCTATTAAGTCCTGTATGACATGTTTATTCTCAACCTCTGCCAAACCGACAATTGCAGGTGGTTTTTGCGTCGTGTCAAAACCAATTTTAGAGATTACTTGACCTAATTTATAGAGTTTTCTTTCATACCTCCTTTTTGTCCATCGCTTCTCTGAGCCTGGCAAAAAATCGCTATCATACTTTGTCTTGTCATTACGTATATCGAATAGGTTTTCGAGATTGTAAAATGCAATAGTATGTTCTGATGTTATTAATTCTTGAAAATTCACAACACAAATTTAAGTTTTAAAATGCAATAGACGAACATTCAATTATGTAACTTTGTTTTTTACAAAAATTTATGATTGAAAAGAAAAACATAACACATGAAAAGGCAGTGCTCATTGGCGTAGTCACTAAAAATCAAAACGAAGAGCAATCTAATGAATATTTAGATGAGTTAGAATTCTTGACATACACAGCTGGCGGAGAAGTTTTAAAGCGATTTACTCAAAAAATAGATATGCCAAATCCTAAAACATTTATAGGGGCTGGTAAAATGATTGAGGTTCAAGAATATATTGAAAATAATAATATTGGAACCGCTATTTTTGATGATGAACTGTCCTCTGCTCAAGAGCGAAACATCAGTAAAATTTTAGGCTGTAAAGTACTCGATAGAACAAATCTTATTTTAGATATTTTTGCGCAACGCGCTACTACCAGTTACGCACGTACTCAGGTAGAATTGGCACAATGTGAATATTTACTACCCCGATTAAAAGGAATGTGGACACACCTTGAAAGACAGAAAGGTGGTATTGGGATGCGTGGTCCTGGTGAAACAGAAATAGAAACAGATCGACGTATTGTTCGAGATAAAATAGCTTTACTCAAAGCGAAAATAAAAACCATTGATAAGCAAATGGCTGTGCAACGCGGTAATCGCGGTAAAATGGTTCGTGTTGCTTTAGTTGGTTACACTAATGTTGGTAAGTCTACCTTAATGAATGTTGTGAGTAAAAGTAAAGTTTTTGCCGAAAACAAACTCTTTGCAACACTAGACACCACGGTAAGAAAAGTTGTGATTCAAAACCTCCCTTTTTTGTTAACGGATACTGTTGGTTTTATTCGAAAATTGCCAACTCAACTAATCGAGTCCTTTAAAAGCACCCTAGATGAAGTTAGGGAGGCTGATTTATTACTGCATGTTGTGGACATTTCTCACGCTAATTTTGAGGAGCATATTGACTCAGTAAACAAAATTCTAGGTGAAATTGACAGTTCTAATAAGCCTACAATAATGGTATTTAACAAGATTGATGCTTATGAGGCAGAGCCTTTTGATGATGATGATTTAGTTACAGAAAGAACATCATTACATTACTCCCTTGAAGAGTGGAAAAAAACTTGGATGAATCGTGTTGGAAATAATGCGCTGTTCATTTCGGCTTTGAATAAAGAGAATATTGATATCTTTAAAAAACGAATTTACGATGAAGTAAAGGATATTCACGTTACTCGCTTCCCTTATAATCACTTCTTATATCAAGATTATTCCGAAGAAGAATAAAAAAACATCGAAACAAAAAGCACCTCAATGAGGTGCTTTTGTAATTTATAGTAATCGATTACAACTTAGAATTTATAAGTCAAACCTATGGTATAGAATGTTTGTAAATCGTTATCTACATTATCAAATGTTGGAGTATCGTCAACATCACCTATAAAATTAGATTGCGCAAAATCTAATGCTTCCTGCTTATTACTTCTTAGACCAAAGTCAAAACCAACACCAATCATTTTCCAAAGTGTGTAGCTAAATGAGTTAGTCCAAGTTACGTTAGATAAATCCCCACTCTTGTAGCTTTGAAACATAGATAAGTTAGATTTTATACCTATTGCTCCGATTTCACGTGTATAATCTGCCATTATTTTAGCACCTAATGACGACTCATATACATTATCATTCTCAGCAAATACAAAATTGTAGTTTAATGGGTGAACCACAACAATTAAATTTTCAATAGGTGTCCAAGTCCCACCAAAACCAATATCTAAATAACCAGGATCATTAAAGTTATTTAAAACAGTTGTTCTATATTCCATTAATGCAGAAACAGCAAATTTAGAAGTAATATTCCTACCATATAAAGACGAAATATTAAAAATATCTGTTGTAGGTTCAAAATCATCTCTATCCAAAGCATCATCTTTATCATCTAGTTTTACCCAACTAAAATTTGTATTTAATGAATTTCTCCAAAAATACTTTTCTTCAATTTTATTAGCAAAACCATTAAATGTAACTCCAATATTTCCTGAGGAGTTATTTGGAGCGCCTTGAGCATACCAATTACTAAAGTTAGATAAACTTCCTCCAATAACACCAAACCCACCAATTCTCCATCCTGGAAGTGCATCTATTTGTTCTTGTAAAGCGTCTGCTTCAGCTTGTGCAGCTTCAACTAATTCTATCTTTTCTGCTTTTTGAACTTCTAACTCTTCTTTTGTTTGAGAAAAACCAAAAGTAATTAAAAACATAAATGCAATTGATAAAAGTAATTTTTTAGTCATAATTTTAGTTTTAATATATTCTTAGCTTTCTAATTTAAGGGTACAAATATAATTCATTTCAGACATGAACACCATTAATTGGACTCAAAATGAGTGTATTAGTATTTATCTACTAGGTAAGACACCTGTTTCAAACAAAGTCACATATAAAGTTAGGCTATTTTCTTTTGTATAATGGCACTGAAGAACAAGCCTCGCCATACATAATAGATTTAGCTACTGGTTTTAATTTGCTAGACAGCATAATATAAGCATTAGAAGGCACAGGTTTATAAGCACAACCTTTTATAATTAAAGGTTTATCTTGAAAAGGTTCAATATCTAAATTATTGATAATATCTTGATAAATTGAAGTTTCAAGAGCTTCTAAACCTCCTGTAATCACTTTTTTAGCATACGGTTGTAATTCTATAGTTAACAACATATAAGCCCAAGCAGGAATTATAGCATCTGTAGAACATGTTAACGATACAAATTGATTATCATGTTTTGACCAATCATAATCTTTGACTAATTGTCTAAAGTCTTTCTCACGTAAGACAAAGCCTTCATATAACCAATCCTTAACATCAAAAAGAACACGCTCACCTTCTGGATAGTAATCTTCAAGATCTACGACCATTAGTTTGCTTAATGCGACTCTATTTATAATATCTTCTTTCAAAAAATTACTGTTTTATTGTTTGATGTAGCCTCGTAATTTAATTGACGCTCTTGTTATTAATTACTAAAACTTGAGTAACTCTAAAAACTGCTGCTCAATACTATTTTAAAGCATTCCTAGTTCTAGTTTCGCCTCTTCACTCATTAAATCCTGAGTCCACGGTGGATCAAAAGTAATCTCAACCTCTGCCGTTTTCACATCATTTAAAGACTTTACTTTTTCTTCTACTTCTAATGGTAATGTTTCTGCTACGGGACAGTTTGGAGTCGTTAAGGTCATTAGGATTTTAACCTCATAATCCTCATTAACAAAAACGTCATAAATAAGACCTAACTCATAGATATCTACTGGTATTTCTGGGTCAAAAATCGTTTTTAAAACGCGTACTATTTTTTCACCTAGCAGGTTCGTATCTATTTTTGTATCACTCATCACAAAATTATTTTTTTTTCCCTATGTAAATGGGGATCTTATTTAACTATATCTTAGTTATGTTGCTTATCCTAAAATAACCATAACTTCTAACTCACTTGTGTTTGGTATGCCAAAGCATACATTTTAATTTTTTTTATCATGCTTACCAATCCATTTGCACGTGTTGGTGATAAATGTTCCTTTAATCCAATTTGATCAATAAAATCTGTATTACCTTCTATAATATCTTTTGGATGCTGATTAGAAAACACTCGTATCAATATGGCAATAATACCTTTAGTGATAATAGCATCACTATCTGCAGTGAACAAAATTTTGTCATCATTCATTGATGCATTCACCCAAACTTTACTTTGACAACCTGTAATAATGTTATCTTCAGTTTTATATTCTGGATTAATAAGAGGTAATGTTTTACCAAGATCAATCATATATTGATACCGTTCTTGCCAATCGTCAAACATTGCAAATTCTTCGATTATTTCGTCTTGTATTTCTGTAATTGTCATTATTATATTTTTATCAATTTGACCATTATCTTCCAAAAACACAAAGATACAATATCTCTATTGTTTCTCGAACATAGTTTTAATTGATAACATCTTTTCTACTATAGCTTTTATTGATTTTGGAGGTTTCCCATGATCGAAAGCAACTGTTCTATAGGAATCCTCATCTTTGGCAATTTCAAGGATTGCTATAGCTGCTCCATCAAATTGATGTCTTGTTGATGGTGCCTCTAAACCTGGCAGCGTTTTTTCGTCAAGTTCATCTATAAGTTGCATTAGACTCACCTTTTCTTCTGTGGGTATTTGGTGTATTGAAATGGCTTTTAAGGTATTATCTGAGGTATACTTTATAGAGTCTCCTTCAATCCATATTTGGAGATAAAAACCTCTAGTTGTTGCGCGATAGTTAATCTTCATACTGTCTTGCATTTTTAGTTCGGCTAGTTCTGTTGCCGTTACTTCGGAAATGTTCTCACTCGCTAATTGTTTTTTATCACATTCTTTAGCTGAGATAAACATAAAAAGAACACATACTATTAATTTCATGGTATTACGTTTTAAGGTTGATACTAGTAATAGTACAAAAAAGAAGCCAGACTATTAATCGATCAATTTAAATAAAAAAAAGGATACCTTTTAAGCATCTTTTTTAAAATATTTTAAATAATGAAAACTAGTTAACCATTGCGGCTCTTGGCGCTCCTAGCTGAAAAATACTTCTCATACGAACTTTTTGTCCTTCAGAAAACATGTACATGCAATCGTCATTCGTGTAATCCATATAATTCATAGTCATGTCATTAGACTTACAGTTTGCAGTTGGGTAAGATGGGCAACCATAGTTAGGACCATCTGAACTTGGAGTATCTGCAACGAAATCATCTTGACGACATCTTCCGTCTCCCCAAATATGACGAAGGTTTAAGTAATGTCCTACTTCATGAGTTCCTGTTCTACCTTCATCAAAAGGAGCAGAGACGAAACCTGTATTTCCAAAATACTGAGGAGAAATTACAACACCATCTGTTTCAGCTGATCCTCCTGGAAATTGAGCATATCCTAAAATACCACCACCTATGTTACAAACCCAAATATTAAGGTGAGTTTCTGGTGTTACTGGAGGATAAGCAGTTTTCATCGCATCATTAGTTCCCCAAGATGTTATTGAATTTGAATATCTAAACGTGCTAGCTAAAATAAATTGCACTTCACTATCTGCCACTACACCAGCAAATTCTGTTGGCACTTGACTTGCATCGCTATTTGTAGCTCTAAAATCTTGATTTAATACTGAAATTTGAGAATTCACTTGAGTACTACTAATATTTTCCTGTGAATTACTGTAAATCACGTGAACATATACTGGTATACTAATAACACCTAAATCATCTGGAGTTACTTCACCACCTCCACCATCAGTTCCTCCTCCGCTGTTGCCATTTCCATTTCCATTTCCAGGACCTTTAGCATTTGCAGCATGCACTCTTGACTGATACTCGATGTTATACATTTTGTTATATAACTTAGGATCTTCTAATAATAATCTATTTAAATTTGTCATTGTATGACAAGTTGATACGCCATTTCTAGCTGATTCACCATTATCAACATCGGTATGAACATAGAAATCACTCATGTCAACACGATTTTGATCTTCTGTAATATCATTTTTGTCCGATTCACATGATGTGAAAATTAGTGCTAACGCGGCTAAACTTAAAATAATTTTTTTCATTTTTTATCAGTATTTAGTTAAAATTATTGAGGAATATATAAAAATTTGTGATTTTTTAAGAAATTACCAACCTTTATTCGACAAAATACTAACGACTAAAAAACAGAAAAGCACCTAACTAGGTGCTTTTCTGTTTAATAAGCTAAAATAACTATTGTAACATCATTTTTGCTGTTTTTACACCTTCAACCAAACTGTCAATTTCTGCTTTAGAATTATAAAACGCAAATGAAGCTCTAACCGTACCAGGGATTTTATAAAAGTCCATAATAGGTTGCGCACAGTGATGACCTGTTCTTACTGCAATACCCATTTTATCCAAAATTGTCCCTATATCATAAGGGTGAATTCCTTGAATATTAAATGAAATTACA
>JAWUWM010000033.1:0-13660 GCA_034111845.1 Psychroserpens sp.
TCCATTGTGCGTATAATGTAGTGTTTGCTGTAATGGTAAAGGTGTTTCCTGCACTGTAGGAAATGCCAGAACCATCAGCAACAGTATTCCAATTGTTGAATGTACTGCACGTATTGGTTAATGAGCCTGTATTGCCTAAAATAGTAACTGTATCTCCCGAAGTATAAGGGTTATTGGCATCAGTTGGAACACTACCTCCTGTATTACTATTGCCATTATAAGTGACTGTTGGGCCTGTTGATGTGCCTTCTAAAACTATATTATCAAAAGCTCCAAAATCTCCTCCATTTTGATCTGCAGATAAAATAATCCTAACATTGATTACTGAATCAGGAACATTTATAGTCTCAGTAAACCAACCTCCAGTTGTAAAATTATCAGCACCATCTACTAAGAGTACACTACCTTGACTGGCATTATCAAAAAACACCTCGTATCTAATATCATCACCATCATCAAATCCAATGATATTATAATCAAAAGAAACAGTTTTATTAATGAATGCTGAAGTATTTACATTCGGTAAAGAAATTGTTTCAAAGCTTGATCCACCACAATTTCCTTGTAAGTCTGTAATGCCCCAAAATTGAGTACCATCATTAGCCGTTATAGAACTTAACATAGTAGAAAAATCCCATCTATCATCTCCATCAGTGCATGGAGGTGTAGAAAACGTTAATGGAGTCCAAGTGTCTCCTGAGGTTTCAAAACTTTGTTTAGCTACAGTTATCTGCCCATAACCAGACAATACGGCACACAACAATGCAATTAGAACGAGGGCGTAATTTTTATTCATAGGGAAATGGATTAATTTTGTTTGCAAAAACAAGCATACGAATATACTGTAATTTACATAGAAATCAGGAGTTTGGAAGTTCCCGCTTATTAACAAAACGTTATATCTTTACACGATGGATAAATACTCAGTAAAAACTTACACTGTCGATGAAGCGCAAAAAAAGTTAGAACATTATTGCGCCTATCAAGAGCGTTGTCATAAAGAGGTTACTCAGAAATTGTATGATATGAGGATGATCCCAGAAGCTCGGGATAAAATTATAGTGCATTTATTGCAGCATAATTTTTTAAACGAAGAACGTTTTGCTCAAGCTTATGTGCGTGGAAAGTTCAGAATAAAAAAATGGGGTAAACACCGCATTCGTATAGAATTGAAGAGACGTGATATTAGCAAAACCATAATCACTATTGCGCTTAAAGAAATTAGTGATGCTGATTATTACGATACGTTTCATATGTTAGCAGAAAAAAAAGTAGACACTATACGAGAAACTGATAAACAGAAAAAACGTAAAAAATTAGCCGACTATCTTTTTTACAGAGGCTGGGAAAGCCATTTGGTATATGATAAAATACGGGAATTGATTCCATAAAAAAAAAGCATCTTAATTTAAGATGCTTTTTGAATATATGTTGTGATATGTGACTTATAAACTAAATACTGCTCCAATATTAAGTGCAAATTGATTATGAATATAATAGCCAACATCTGATTTGTCATTGCTGTATTTTGCTAATGGAAACGTCGCTTCGGTATATATTCCAAAACCTTCAGAAAAGAAATAACGAGCACCTACGTGACCACCAAAATTCTTTAAACTTAAATTTAAACCAGGATAGAAATCAAAATTCTCATCAATATTTAAAACACTACCTAAGTTAGCGTTGAATCGTCCTTGTATATCAAAACGATCTCCAAAATCAGCATTTAATCTATCATCAATCCCTAAGGCATAACTTGAAGAGATTCCAACTGAAATATTTTCTCCTAAACCATAATCGTAAGTTACATTGATACCTGTTGCTTCATCTTGGATGTTTGCTCCAATCTGAAATTTCTGGTCCCCTTTTCCTTCAAATGCTTGTGCATTTACCAATGAAATTGATGCTAAGGCGATAACTAAAAATAAATTTTTCATAATTCTTTTTTCTAAAATTTGAGACCGCAAATATATTATAACTTTTTAATACTGAAGCGTTTTTGCTAAAAACTCTTATGAGTTCGTAGGATAGCTTGTTCATTTTTCCAATCAATCCATTTTTGACCTTTAAGACGTCGCATAAATTTATCAAAACTTCGCATAATAAATAGATTATAGACTGCTTTACCAAAATTTTTGGGGTGTCTTGCAATGGCTCGTAAGCTCATTGAGAACCCTGGAGTGATATATTTCATGTAATGCCAATAGCCTTCTGGCATGTATAGTACTTCGCCGTGATTTAATTCACATTGCCAGCCTTTGGCGTGTTTCAATGCAGGCCATTTTTTGAAATCCGGATTTGAAAAATCAATATCTTCTCTGGTGATTAGTGAATGCGGTATTTTATATAAGTAGTCATTTTGTTTCTGGTCAAACAGTATACATTGTTTTTTGCCTTCAAAATGAAAATGAAAAATATTAGCTAAATCAATATCATGATGCATGAAGGTGTGCGAGTTTTTGCCACCGAAAAACAGCATAGGAAGACGCTTCATTAATTTTAAACCAAAGTCCGGAATGGTGTAATCTTTTTGTAACTGTGGGATTTCCTTTAACACATTCCATAGAAAAATACGGTATTTTGTAGGCTTAGATTTGAGTAAATCTACATAAGCACCCATTTTCATGGTGGCATGAGGCTCATTAAATCCATCTTTAAAATCAACAGGACGATCGTCATAAAGTGGTACAGTTTTATCACCTGCAATGTCTTTCATATAATCTAAACTCCATTTACTATACGCGGGCCAATCTTTTATGTATTGCTCAATGACCACAGGTTTCTGTGGTTTAAAGTAATGCTGCATAAAGTCCACTTTGCTAATAGTTTTAACACGAGGAATATCCTGAAGATTGAGTTTCAAAAGAGGAAAAAATTTAGGTCCAAAGTTAATAAAACATGATTAAACCAAATTAATAGTTTGTTAAAACTTATAAGCTGAGTTCTATCTAATATTTGTTTTCAGTTTAAATGAATTTTTAATCAATTTGCAGTTATAATTTTAAACTTCAAATCTCACCTTTTCTCAGGATTCTGAAAGTTAAATCTTAGGTCGAACTCAGCTTATAGATTGATAACAATGAGACGGTTTTGGATTAGTTTCATTTCCGAAGAAAAAAGAGTATAACAAATGTGTTAATCAGTGTTGATTGTATAGTTACTCGAGTTAGAAACGATTAGCAAGTAAGGGCATCCAACAGCAATTGATAGAAAAAATAGATAGGATTCTATGCGATCATCTTCTAACCATATGGATAGTGCATAACCGAGTAACATGAGCGCAGCCATACCAAACATGCCATTCCTAAATACGCTGGCAATACCTTGAATATCTACTTTTTCTGCTCTTCTTTGGACATGGTGTTATATCCTGCAATAAGTACATAGAGCTTGCCATATTTTATCAAAATGCCAAGGATAATGAAAATTACTGCAACAGTTACATTCATTTATTTTAAAACTTTGGCCTTTTGTTTAGCGTCTTCATTACGCTCAATTTTGTGCTCTGGACGTGTCCATTTTGGTTTTTCACCTAGTGTTTGATATTGAGATTTCGAAGCTTCAACAGTTTCTGGTTGCGTTTTTTTGACAAATGCTTTTTGCGGATTTAAACCTAATAGTTTAAACATTTCCATATCCTCACCTACATCTGGGTTCGGCGTGGTTAATAGTTTATCACCAGCAAAAATTGAATTAGCACCGGCAAAGAAACACATGGCTTGACCTTCGCGAGACATTTCTGTTCGTCCTGCACTTAATCGTACTTGCGTTTCTGGCATGACAATTCGAGCAGTGGCAACCATACGCACCATGTCCCAAATAGAAACAGGTATTTGGTCTTCAAGAGGTGTTCCTTCAACAGCAACTAAGGCGTTGATTGGAACCGATTCTGGTTGCGGATTCAAAGTTGCTAAAGCCACTAACATACCAGCTCTATCTTCAATATTTTCTCCCATACCAATAATTCCACCAGAACAAACGGTAACATTGGTTTTTCTAACATTATCAATGGTTTCTAAACGGTCTTCATAACCACGAGTAGAAATTACTTTTTTATAATATTCTTCACTAGAATCTAAATTGTGATTGTAGGCATATAAACCAGCTTCAGCCAAACGTTGTGCTTGGTTTTCTGTGATCATACCTAAGGTACAACAGACTTCCATGTCCAGTTTGTTAATCGTTCTTACCATTTCTAAAACTTGGTCAAACTCTTCGCCATCTTTAACATTACGCCAAGCTGCTCCCATACAAACACGAGAACTTCCTGATGATTTTGCACGTAAGGCTTGAGCTTTTACCTGACGAACAGACATCAAATCATTGCCTTCTATATCTGTATGATATCGTGCTGCTTGCGGGCAATACCCACAATCTTCAGGACAACCACCAGTTTTTATAGATAATAATGTAGAAACTTGAACTGTATTTGGATCATGATGTACACGATGTGTTGTTGCTGCATCAAAAAGCAAATCCATTAGTGGTTTGTTATAAATCGCTAATATTTCTTCTTTAGTCCAGGTATGTTTCATCTCGCTCATAGTAATAGGATCATCTTATTAAAATCAAAAATACTTATTTTACATCCATAAATTCATCAAAACGGGGACAAATTTTTCAAGATTTTGGTGCTATGGAATAAAAAAATCCGCCACATGGCGGATTTTTAAATATTTATGAAATTAACCCTTGTCGTCTTCCGTTTTCTTCGGAAGAATTTTAGCATCCTCTGGTTGTACTTTGTCTTTACCTTTTAAGTACTCAGGCAAATCCATACCAGCCATATTAAACATTTCTTGAAGTGGCGGAACTGATTTGTACATGCCTGATAAGAAATTAGCAGTAGATGATTTTCCGTCTTCGCCACCACTGCCACTATCCCAAACAGTCACTTTATCGATCTTGATATTTTTGATAGCTTCCGCTTGCGTTTTTACTAATTCTGGTAATTTATCAGCAATTAATAATAGTACAGCATCTCGAGTTGAGTTTCCAGCAGCTTTTACAATTTGTTCCATACCAGCAGCTTGCTTCGTTAATATTTCATACTGACCTTGAGCTTCTGCTTGTGCTTTAAATAAAATAGCATCTGCTTCTCCTTTTGCACGTCTTCTAATACGCTCAGCTTCTGCTTCTGCATCAATCTCAACTTTCTTTTTGTCAATTTCAGCTGGTACAATAACATCTGCCATTTGAGATGAACGTTCGCGCTCTGCTCTAGCAACTTCTGCTTGTTGCTCTGCAGAATAAGATTCTTCTAAGGCTTTTGCAGTTTGGACTTTTTCAGATGCTATAGCCACACGCTCAGCTTCTGCTTCTCGTTGACGACGTAATGAATCTGAATTAGCAACAGCAATTTTAGCAGTGTTTTCTCCCTCCACAGCTTTTGCATTTGCTGCAGCAACTTGTGTTCTTTCGTCTTGTACAGCATTGGCTTCACCAATAGAACCATCTCTGGTTTTTTCAGCTACCGATTTACGTGCTGCGTTAATAGCATGCGCTGCAGCTTCTTTACCGAGAGCTTCAATATAACCAGATTCATCAACGATATCTGTAATGTTTACGTTGATCAACTTAAGACCTACTTTTCGTAATTCGGTTTCAACACTTTGTGAAATATTAGTTAAGAATTTATCACGATCATTATTGATTTCTTCAATATCCATTGAAGCAACTACTAAACGTAATTGACCGAAAATAATTTCCTGAGCTAATTCTTGAATTTCATTTTGACCTAGGCCTAATAAACGCTCTGCAGCATTTTGCATGACACCAGGTTCGGTAGAGATACCAATCGTAAAACGAGATGGTACATTCACACGAATGTTTTGTTTAGAAAGGGCATTCACTAGATTCACTTCAATAGAAATTGGTGTTAAATCTAAAAACTCATAATCCTGAAATACAGGAACTATAAAGGCTGCTCCACCATGAATACATTTGGCCGATTGTCCCCCACCTACTTTTCCATAGACCACTAAAATACGGTCAGAGGGACATCGCTTGTAGCGTTTAATAAGGACGATAAGGATAATAAATACAAAGAGTAATGCAGCAACTGCTGCAATAGGAAAGCCTAAATCAAAGCTTTGTTGTATCACGAGGTAGTTCATAGGTTTTTGTTTTAATGGTTTTAATGGTTTTTGTTTGTATTGGTTCTATTGCTTTTTTTGTTTGTTCTACTATTAATATGCCATTACTAGTGACGTCTACGACTTGAATGATGGCCCCAGATTTTAGCTCAGACAGTGAATCTGAAAGTGCTTGAAGTTCTCTTAAAGTACCTTGAACAGTCACACTTACTTTTCCCATACTTGAGCGGTTTGCACCAACAGTGAGATAAATTTCACCAATGGCACCAATGGCATTTTTGTAATTTAATGTTCCGCTATCCGCTAATTTTTTCATGCCATAAAATAGAGCTGCCATAATACTCATCATTAATAAACCGCAGCCTAAGGCAATGATGACGCTTACGGGTTTTGAAAACCCCACATTGATACAAGCGATGCCTATCCATCCAAAAATTGTAAAGAAGCCCACTAGATTTTTGAATGTTAAGAATTGAAAACCGATACCTCCATCAGCATCAATTTCAGAATCTACACCATCAAAATCGTCTCCACCATCCATCCCTAAAAAGGTTGTGATGATCACAAATATGAAAATCACTGAGCTTGCAAGCGCAATAATCCAAAAGAATTGCGAGAATCCATCTAAAGCGGAAAACCATTCCATAGTCGGTGCGTGTTAAAAATTAATAATGAGTATTGATCTTGACGTTTTTCTTTACCTGCAAATCATTCATTTTATTATTTATGGCTTCCGTAGTTATGACGCTGCAATCAAAAAATGATTTTATTACAGTACAAAAGCTATAATTTTTGGTTCAAAGCTAAAAAACAAACTAGCTTCTAAAGATAAGATGTTTAAAACTGCTTTACAATTTTATTTGAGAGCAAATAGAGTTGTTGTAATTCTATTTTATGTGATCAAACAATGCTCTACTTTATTTGTATACATTTACGTTGATTTGTTACATTAAATTGATGAAATCTTAGTTATGGGAGACGTGAGTAAGCTCGGGAGAGTTAAAATTTTTTTGAAAGATCCCGATAGAAAGGGCTTTTTGCAAATATTGAAAGAAGTAGTTGTTCTAACAGTTACAAAAAAAGAAATCCCTTTTTATTATTTTAAATTTGTTTACAAAAAAAAAGTAAATAACTACTTGGATTACACGGGTTTAAATGAACAGAAAATCATATCTAGTAGTAAGACATTACACAAGCCAGAACATTTTAGTCTTATCAATAATAAATTATTCTTCTCTCTATTCTGTGAAAATATTAATTTGAGAAGTCCCAAACTCATAAGTTATAATTTTGGGTCTGTTTTCTTTTTTGATGGAACACCTCAACAAATACAAACTAAAGAAGAGCTTATTAACTTTTTTGAAACCGTATTTACCACAACTAATAGTGATGCCTTATTTTTAAGACCACCAGCAAATCAAGGCGGAAGAGGTTGCTTTAAACTCACAAAAAGTCAGCTTTACGAAAAAGTAGAAGAGCGATTTGAAACCTTAATGAAGGATAGCTATGTGCATACTGAAGTCGTTGAGCAACACGAAGCAATCAGCAAGATACATGGCAGTTCAATTAATACGCTAAGAATAATTTCGCTTATTACTGCAGACAAGACTACTGAAATAATAGTAGCACTATTGAGGTTTGGAGTGGGAACGAGTGTTGTTGATAATGCATCTTCTGGTGGCTTTTTTGTTGGCGTTAATATGGAAGATGGTACATTAAAGGCCTCTGGAGATTATTTCCAGGAACATGGCGGTAAAGAAGTTTTTGAACACCCTGATAGTGGTGTAAAATTTAAGGATTTTAAAGTTCCGTTTTTTAAAGAATCCTGTGAATTAGTCAAGGAAGGTGTTAAAGTGATTCCAGATCGGTTTATTGGTTGGGATGTCGCCATTACGCCTACAGGGCCAACGATTATTGAGGCTAATAGTATTGTGCATATACCTTGCGCTAATATGGGTTTAGGAGGTCTACTTAAAAATGAGCATATTAGAGATATGTTTAAAGAGTTAAAAAACAACTAAATAACTTAAAAAGGAATGAATTACTTAGTTATTACAATTGATACTGCATTACCACCAAACCCAACAGCATTTACTAATACCGTTTTTAGAGAATTGGGAGTATCCATGTCCAAGAATGGCACCGCAATAAATTTTTGATTTTGTAACATCATAATAGCCATTTCAATACTTGACAATCCACTTGTTCCAAGGCTATGACCAATTTTCCATTTATTGTTTGTTAATGCTGGATGTAGGTCTCTAAAAACTGTTTTAATTGCATTTATTTCGGCTTGATCCCCTTTAATAGTTCCGGGAGTGTGTGTTACAATAATGTCTATGTCTTTAGGATTTAGATGAGCTAAAGCCATAGTCATTGATCGCTGGAAGCAAATGGCATCTGTTGACAACGATGCGTTATGTTCAAGGATTTCAGTAGCGTAGCCAATGCCAATGATTTTTGCTAGCGCATTTTTGGATTCCCCAGATTCTAGACAAGCCATTGCGGCTCCTTCACCGAGAATCATGGTGTTTTCAGTTTTATTGAGGTTTAGGGCTTGGTTTGGATAGGCGTCTTTATTTTGCTTTTCACGACTATAAATTTTCAACGCTTGCATTTGAGCAATCGTAAATGCGGTCAAAGGCGCTTCACTACCACCAACTAAAAACTTATCACACATACCAGAATTAATCCAAGCAATCCCATTGAGCATAGCATGTAAAGCGGTAGAACAGGTTACAGAATGTGAGATTTCTGGACCTTGAGTTTGTAAATCGTGAGCGACCCAAGAGGATATGTTTCCTAAGGTTGTGGTTGGAGATGTTAAGGTTTCTGCTTTATTGTTTTTTAAAAATTCTTCGTGATAGGTTTCAAAAAGAGCGGTTGCGCCTCTTGAAGATCCAATGTTGATTCCAAAATTATCGCTTGCTTTCCATCCAGCGTTTTTAATGGCATTACGAGCAGAGAAAATGGCGTATAATACCGAATTGTCTAATGCTTTATACTTTGAGTTAGACATTCGTAATTGCTCAATATCTGTTTTTAATGCCTTCGGAAATGTGGCCACTAGAACTCCGTCTTTCTCAGTGAAACAATGGGAGTCGTTCAAGTAGTTATTCCAGATATCGATAGGCGTTTTTCCTAAAGGTGAAATGGATGCTATTGCAGTTATGGAAATGGGGTGTTGCAAGTAAATTGGTTTTTGACAAAGATATTAATATCGTTTAATTTTCTTGCATCGTTTTGGGGTCTTGTCAATTTTGATTTAGGGTGCTTTCTCATCGAGCGAAGCTGAGATGCTTTGGTTTCTAGCTTCCGCTTGAAATGACCGATTAAAAACCTAAACGATCTCCAAAGCCTGTTCAATAACCTGATACACTTTTTGGAGGTGAACATCAGAAATCACATAAGGCACTTGAATATAAATTGTATGGCCTAAAGGTCTCAAAAATACACCGCGATCCATAAAGAATTTGAGCAGTTTATCTCTCAAATCCCCATAACGTTCCATTTTGGTATTGAGATCTAATGCAAAAATGACACCTATATGTCTTGTCGATTTCACTTTTGGGTGCGTTTTTATTTTTAGGTCAAATGCTTCATGGGCTTGGGAGATTCGTTTGATGTTGTGTTGAATTTCCGAAGAAATTAAAAGCTCAATCCCAGCAATAGCAGTTGCGCAAGCTATTGGATTTGCAGAGTAGGTGTGGCAGTGAAAAAAACCTTTTGCCATATTATTACTTAAAAACGCATCATAAATGTCTTGCGTACAAGACGTAATCGCCATAGGAATTAATCCTGCAGTTAGCGCTTTACTTAAACAGATAATGTCGGGTTTGGTTGTGATATGATCTGAAGCAAAATAACGTCCAGTTTTACCAAAACCAGTCATGACTTCATCGGCAATAGTTAATATTTGTTGCTGCTTACAAAATTTTAGAATCTCATTTAATCCGTTGGCATTATGGATTTTCATCCCTGCAGCACCTTGAACTAAGGGCTCATAAATAAATCCTGCTATTTTGTTGTGTAAGTTATAGTCTTCAATACGGTTTAAAATCTGCTCTGTATTTGTTCCATCTGGTGTGGGAATACGTTTAACATCTATCAAAAATTCTTCAAACGGGCCATTGTAAACCGATAAACCTGAAACACTCATGGCTCCAAAAGTATCGCCATGAAATCCGTTTTCAAATGCAATAAATACCGAGCGTTTATCGTCGCTATTAAAATGAAATTGCAAAGCCATTTTTAGTGCAGCCTCTACAGCAGTAGATCCATTATCGTTAAAGAAAATCTTGTTTTGACCTTCTGGTAGGATTTTTATAAGCTCTTCAGATAAGATTATTGCAGGTTCATGAGTAAAATCACTAAACATGATTTGATCGAGCTGCTGCATTTGTTTGTAGGTTTTCTCGATGATATAATCGTTGCAATGTCCGTACATGGAGGTGTACCACGACGAAATGGCGTCTATATATTCATTACCATCTTCATCTGTGAGAATACAGCCTTTTGCTTTTATAATAGCAAGGCTTTCTGGATGAAGTTGGTGCTGCTTTAGGGGATGCCAAAGGTGTTTTTTATCTCTTTGTTTTAGGGTCATAATTCTAGTTAGATCTGTCACATTGAGCGTAGTCGAAATGCTTTAATTTATTAATTACGCTTCAAAATACAAAAGGTATATTTATTTTATGGTTTTGCCTATAGCAAGCAATCGTTTTTCGCTCTTTATTTCTGCAGATTGACGTTTTCCGACGCTGTCGAAATTTGGGCCCTGAATGTTAGATTTTATTTTTTAGAGCACAATCTTTCGTTTTTCCCTAAAACGATTTTATATTATCTCTAAATTTATCAGCATATTCCAAAACCACATTCTTATCAAAATAAGGCTCCTCATTAATTCGACCAATGACCTTAACGTTCGTCATTTTAATAATAATATCTTCTGTTGTTTTATGCTCATTTCCGGAGAAAATAAGAGCGACTTCAAACCCTTTTTCTTTTAATAGGTTAAGGGTTAAAAGCGTATGATTGATACTGCCTAAATAGTGTTTCGATATTACAATCACTTTGTAATTTGGTTTGATGAGGTCTAAAATCGTGTTCTTGGTATTGAGAGGAACTAAAATACCTCCAGCACCTTCAATCACTAAATTATTTTTGGTGTTAGGCTTTTTTATTTTTTTTAAATCTATAGTAATTCCGTCGATACCTGCTGCTGCATGCGGACTCATAGGTGTCTGTAGCGCATAACTATTCTCATGGAATTTTGTGGTTGTATTTGAGACTAAGCGTTTTACTTTTTTAGTGTCACAATTATCTAAATCTCCAGCTTGGATAGGTTTCCAATAATCGGCTTTTAAGGCTTCTGTTATAATTGCAGATGCAACGGTCTTACCTACATCTGTGCCAATGCCTGTGATGAAATATGTTTGCATAAGTTACTTAAGCGTTCTTTTTATTAGGTTTAATATCTTCTTTTGAAAATTGAGTATTACAAGCTTCGCAGGTATATTTATAGCGCGTACGAAACGGAAGCGTACCAAACATAAACCCAACCAAAAAGGCGAAGAATGACTTGAAATCTGTTATTGTAGAGAACAATTCTATTTTTCCACTACTGCAATTTGGGCATTCAATTTGGTTGCCATCATCATCTAAAGAGTACTGGTTAATGGTGCTCAATATATGTTTTGCTTCCATAGCATCCTTTGCTAATACTTGAAGTTTTACACCTCCTATAGCATTGCTCACTAGTGGGTCGGTGTCTATTGTTAAATGATCTTTTAGAAAGACTTTTATGCCATCTGCTTCTAAGCGACCTTTAATGATTTGCGCTTCAGTGGTGTATTGAAATCGTGCTATAGTTGTAAATGTATCGCTCATTTTTCCGAAGAAAATATTTTTTTATACTGTAAAGGTAGTGAGTAACTCCAATACTTTGGTGATTTCTTGAGGTGTATTATAGCTGTGTAAACAAAAACGCAAACGTTCTTTCCCCTTGGGTACAGTGGGCGAGAGGATGGGTTTAACGTCAAAACCTTCTTTTTTTAATGCCTCGGAAATGTGCTTGACCAAATTAGTCTCAGAAAGGATATAACATTGGATAGCAGAATCGCTATCACTAAATAGTTGCTGAAGCTGAAGTCGTTTAATTTCAGATTTAAAAAATTGGATGTTTTGTTGAAGGTTGTTTAATTGAGATTCTTCGCTATCGCTGTGAATGACAAGCTTATTATAAGCTACTTTAATAGTCGCTAAACTATGCGGAGGCAATGCAGTAGTATAAATAAAAGGTCTCGAAAAATTAATGAGATAATCTCTAAGATCGGTACTTCCTAAAATTGCTGCACCATGGCAACCCAATGCTTTACCAAAGGTTATGATTCTTGCAAAAACAGAATCTTCTAAGTGAAGCTCGCTTACTAATCCGTCACCATTTCGCCCAAAAATGCCAATAGCATGGGCTTCGTCAATGATGAGGTTTCCCTTGTGTTTTTTGCAAATTGCAGTTAGTGTTTTGAGGTCCGGGGAATCACCATCCATCGAGAATACAGATTCTGTGATGATATAGATGTCGTCTAATTCATTTTTCGATGCCGCTCGAAGTGACAATTGGTGAGTGAGATCGCCTAAATCATTATGTTTAAACTTATACGCTTTAGCGTTGCTCATTTTGATACCATCACGAATGGAGGCATGGCAAAATTCATCATACAGAATAGTATCATTTCGTTGTGGTACACATGAAAAGAAACCTAAGTTAGCATCATAGCCCGAATTGAAAATGAGTGTACTTTCTGCATTATGAAATGTGCTTATGTGTTGTTCTACTTGGGTATACAAACTATGATTTCCAGATAATAATCGAGAACCTGTTGCTCCATTTTGTATGAGGTTATGATCTATTGTAGAGTGATGAGCTTTTTCAAAAATGGCTTTGGATCTTGAAAACCCTAGGTAGTCATTAGAAGAGAAATCAACCAGGCTATTGGGTTTTCCTAGTTGTCTAAACGCATTATCTTGGATTCTAGATTGGAGTTTGTTTTGTAGTTTTTTAGGAAGCATAAGTCAAAGATAGCGAAGACCTCACAGGTTTTCAAAACCTGTGAGGTCTATATTTTAATTATACTTTATTCTGTGTAAATAATTTCATCTTTTTCTCTCAATACGTCTTTATCAACCCATTTATAATCGTTTTTTACCGTAGCATCTAAAAGGTCTATTGATAACGCATCTGCAATATGACAAGCCACGTTAAAGGCATCTTTTAAATTAGTAGTTGAGTACGCAGTGAATTTTTGATTTCTGTCGTGGAAAATATTCAATAGAATAACGTCTACTATTTGTGGTTTCTGCTGTTACAACTCTTATAGTTACGTCTTCTGAAGTTGAAAAAACAGAGATATATTCTGTTTTTGGTAGTGGTTGCCATTTGCCAATTTTGAATCCTAAAACAGAATGTGTTTTTCTATATGTTTTAGATTGTAAATCTATTTCAGAACCTTCAGTTTTTAATAATAAAAAAGGAACTATTAAGCTTATTAATCCATTTGCAATAC
>JAWUWM010000034.1:0-41261 GCA_034111845.1 Psychroserpens sp.
ATAATAATTGGATCATTGGGGTTTTGTTTGATACCTTTATCCATTTCTTCTTTTGCTTCTTTCAAACGATTCAACCTTTTCAATGTTAAGGCATAAAATTGGTGGGCACGAGAGTCTTCTGGGTGACGCAGCAAATAGGATGGGTAAAATAATGCCGCCTTTTGAATGCAATCCTGTAGATTTTTTTTATCCTCTAATTTTTCATAGGCCATCTGCAAATCGCCAAAAGCCGAATGGAAATCACGATTAATTTCTAATACTTTATTGAAGTCAAGAATAGCTTCAGAATCTCTACCCATCATTCTGTAAAGTCGACCCCTAATCCAATAAGCAAAAAAATTATTATGGTCAAATGAAATGGCCTTTTGTACTGCAATTAGTGCTTCGTTTAGTGCGTTTTTATTATAATAGGCCAGTCCCAGAGCGCTATACGCTTCAGATGAGGATGGATCATAAATTAGTGCCTTCAGTGATGATTCTTCGGCTTTTGCAAGCCATATGGGGTTTCTATCGTGTGTTTCATATAACAAAGCACAAGCCTCACTCATACCCGCATAAGCAGCAGCATATTCCGGGTCTAAATCTATTGCATTTTGAAAAAGATCTATAGCTAAAAGAAGATAGCTTTTTGTATACTTAAATAGGAACTCACGAGCTTTTAAGTTAGCGTCATGAGCCTCAATATTAAGTGTTGCTTTTTTGCCTAGTGCCACTTTTTCTTTAGGACTAAGCTTTAGTTGCAATGAATTTACAATCTTCTTAGATACCTGTTCCTGAATAACAAAAATATCTGTTATATTGCCTTGATAAATCTCGGCCCAAAGTGTAGCATCCTTTTCAACATCAATTAACTCTGTTGAAATTCTTAAATCGTTTTTATGCCTGCGAACAGTTCCTCCTAAAATGTATCTCGCGTTCAATTCTCGACCCAATGATTCATTATCCAGTTCAGAATCTCTATATCGCATGGAAGTGCTTCGCGAAGCGATGTCAAGCTCCTCGATTCCGGACAAACGAACAATGATTTCTTCCGTCAGTCCGTTACTAAAATAATTGTTGCCATTGCTAGAACTGATGTTCTGAAAAGGTAATACTACTAGTTTCTTATTGCTATTATTGAGAATAGCGTTCGTTTGTGCTGATATTGACGTCTCAGCCTCCATATTCTTAGTTTTTTTAATTCCTTGTGGTGTCAATTCATATATCCAAGCCAAAATTAAATTGAGCGGAAAACCTACGATTAATACAATAATCAAGGTTTTCATGAAATAATTTGGCGCATTAAAAGCTGGAAAAACTACAGAAAATACTTGAGCAATTAACCATGCCACTATAAGATAGGTTATCGCTGGTTTAAATACTTTACGTCTTTTAAGCTCTGCTATGTATTTTTTTAAATTCACTCTAGCACGATTTTTATTTGATGTAACACACCCGAGGAACGACTCGGTGTTATTTATAAACCATTAATTACTAGGGGAAAGGACAACTGAAATCGATCGGTTTAATTATAATTTAAAGGTAAGAAAAATTTCCTTTATGAGTAATTCAGACATTAATAACTCTAGGCTTTTCTTTTGGCGCATTTCCCAATAAATTACATCCATTGGTTTTCTTCAGGTTTTAATTGGCTACAACGATCTTCTTTACTTTACAACGTTATATTAATAGTTGTTTAACTTTACTAAGAAACAAGAGGAGAACTAAAACGGTCTTTGGAATAGCATTTCCTTTACACGCATCAGTCCTCTTATCTCTCTTAGGTTGCTTTAGGACGATTTGGAATACCAGGAATTACTTCCTATTAAAGGTAATAGTCATCGCAACATTTATTAATCATCCCTTTTTACAAGGACCAATATTTAAAAACATGAAAAATTATGATGATGTTATAGGTATTGATGTATTTAAATTAATAATAGATGCACATATCCATAAGAGCGGATTACACCAAGTATTTTCTAATATTCCAAAAGGTTATCAGGCTCTTTTACTTTGGACAAATAAGTATCTAGAAGGGCTATTCTATTTTCTTTGTTTTAAGCACACCTAAAGAGCAGGATATTCAAGAGCTTGAGAGTTATCTTTTAGAGAATAACACGTAAGGGGCTAAACTAACACTAATATCGTAGTGATCTTCCTTTTCAAGAATACGTATCTCACCTTTAAAATTGACTAAATCAGTAATATCCAAAAAATCAATTGCTTCAATTACAAATTCAATATTCTTTTTGATATGTTCTGTTTGAATATAATACGGATTATTTTTGGTTATAGTTAATGCTATAGGGTTTGCAACGCTACTTCTAAAAATCGATTTTGTAGTTAGATTTATACCTGCTTTATCATAAAATAGAGAATTGATTGGCACATACATAACGGGATTTAAAAAAACAACATAAACTTCATTTCCATTGTTTTGGATACTTATATGAGTGAAGTTTTCTAAACTAGCTTTTTTATCAATTAAAGGCAATGCTAATTTTATAATTGAATCTTTTCATAATTTTATTAACGCTCTTACTTCTTTATTCATCTTAATTTTGTTCACATCCTGAGCATAACATATGGAAGAAATAAATGTTAATTGAATTATAATATAAATAATTTTTATTTTAATTAATAGCTTTTCAAAATTTTGGGTAACGGTAAATTGTATGAGTAGTGGCAAATTGCATAGTACTTCCTTGTCAAACGGCGACGCTGTTTGAGCGGGCTACAAACCTATATATTTAGCACTTTCCCTGCCATTACTTATATAAATTGTTGTGTGGCGTAATTTCCTAGATTCCAAAAACATACTTTTTTAAAAAATCAATTCTTAGTAAATAATAGTAGACAACAATAAATAATATTTCAGTGAAGATTGTAGCCGAATAAAATAAAGCTAAATTGTCGGTGCCAACTGAAAATTTGCAAATCAAAATTGGTAATACATGCCATAAATATATAGCCAAGGAATTTAATCCAATCCATCCTATTGTTTTATTATCACTAATCATATTATTAACTGAGACTTTAAGTATTAGAGAAAGCATTAAACTATTTAACAAAAAAAAGTTGACTCTTGATAATAACGTATTGGGATTATAAAATAAATAGACAACAAGGATAAAACATATAGAAGGTAAAATGTATTCCAATAATTTAGGTCTTTTCAATTTTATATTTCTGTATATAAGTCCAAAGACAAAAAAGAAATAAAATTGTGGTCTAAAAGTATATAGTAATAAATTTATTCCTGAGTTTATTATTTCTAAGTCTTGGTATGTTTGTAATTGTTTTAGAAGTATCGGACTTAATGAGATTAAAAATGCTATGACTAATATTAGTTTGTCTCCTATTTTAAATTTTTTTAATAACCATGTCAATACAACCCAACTAAGAAATCCAGGGATGAACCATAAATGATAGTATGGATTGATAAACGCTTTGATTAGTCCATTTAAAAAATCTGAACTATCATTATGAATTAATGTTAGCGAAAAATATGCTAATACAGCAATAGTCCATGGAAGAATCACTCTAAAAATATATTTTTTTATAAGTTCTACATAACTGATGTCAACAACTCTATTTACATTAAACAAAAAACCACTTATACCAATAAATAGTGGCATGTGAAAACTATAAATAATTTTTCTCCAAATAGCTTCATCAATGTTGCCCTGAAGTACATGTCCAAGAATCACTAAAATAATCAGTAATCCTTTAAATAAATCAATATTTTTTAACCTCATTCTCGTTTTTTGTGCTAAACAACGTGTTTATAAAACAATAAATATAATTCATTATGGTTTCTATATTCGGGATAAGATAACTTATGGAATATTCCATCTCATAAAACTAATGATTTTTTAAGACTTTTAATTTGATCATTGCATTCCAAATAAACCCCTCAAACAATAAATCAACAAAACATTTAAGAGGTAATTCTCACAAACTTCAAAAACTGTTAAAATTAACATGGTTTTAATAGTCTCGAATTAATAAAAAGAACTTAAAATTAGTAATTTTAACACTACAAATAAAACAAAATAACATGAAGAAAATTTTCCTTACAATTATTGCCTTTATTTTTACAATGTCGTCAGCAATGGCTAATGAAGGTATGTGGTTTTTAATGCATATTGAGCGTTTGAATCATCGCGATATGCAAAAAATGGGTTTACAACTAACGTCTGAAGAAATTTACAGTATTAATAATCAAAGTTTAAAAGATGCTATTGTTCAATTTAACGGCGGTTGTACTGCAAGTATCGTTTCAGATAGCGGATTGGTTTTAACGAACCATCACTGTGGTTACAGTGCCATTGCTGAATTATCTACTGCAGAACAAAATCATTTAAAAAATGGATTTTGGGCAGGATCTAAGGAAGAAGAAATGAAACCAGAAAGCCTTTATGTTCGGTTTTTTGTGAGAATGGATGACGTGTCAAAACGTATTTTATCACTCGTTAATAATAGCATGAGCGAGAAAGAACGCGAAGCAACTATTAACAAAGAAATTGCTAAAATTCAGGAAGAAAATAATGAAGGTGGAAAATATACAGTTTCTGTACGTCCGTTTTATCAAGGTAACGAATATTACTATTTTGTATATGAGGATTACACAGATGTTCGTTTAGTGGGAACACCTCCAGAAAATGTTGGTAAATACGGTGGAGACACAGATAACTGGGAATGGCCTAGACATACTGGTGATTTTTCTCTTTTTAGAGTGTATGCAGATGACAATGGTCAACCAGCAGAATACGCAACTAACAATGTGCCGTTAAAAGCAAAATATCATTTACCAGTTAATATAGATGGTGTAAAAGAAAATGATTTTGCCATGATTTTGGGGTATCCAGGAAGAACCAATCGTTGGATGCCAGCACAAGGTGTTGAGCAAAATGTCAAATTTGCATATCCTGCTTGGGTTGAAGGCTCAAAATTGAGTATGGATGTCATGAAGAAATACATGAATGAAAATGAAGACGTAAATTTAATGTACGCTTCTACTTATGCAGGTATTGCAAACTACTGGAAAAATAGAGCAGGTATGATTACCGCTTTAACCGAACATGAAACGGTAGCAAAAAAGACCAAAACTGAAGATAAATTTGAAAAGTGGTCAAATAAGAAAGCCAATAAAGAGACTTACGGAAATGTGATAGAAAACATTAATAATTACTATAGTTTAACGAATGAACAAGTGAAACAGAGTAATTATTTAATAGGTATTCTACGTTCTAGTAAATTTGCTGTTTTGCCTTACAGACTGGGATCTGCATTAAAACAATATACAAGTGCTAACGAAGCAGAGCGCAAAAATATGTTACCAAGGTTTCAAGCGCTTTTAGAAGATTCTTATAAAGATTTCCATTTGCCTTTAGAAGAAGAAGTGTTCGCAAAACAATTAGGTTTGTATGCATCAAAATCTAATTATCCCTTACCTGAGTTAATTACTGAATTGGGGCTAAAAAATGACAACGATTTTACAGCGTACACTGCAGCTATTTTTGACTTGAGTATGTTCACGTCCAAAGAACGTGTTGAAGCTTATTTACAATATCCAAATGAAGCTATTTTAAACAGCGACCCTTTGTTGATTTTATCGACTCAATTATTAGAAAAGTACAGAGAACGTCCTGAAAGTTTAGTGCAGCCAGAAAATGATTTTGAGGCGTCTTATAGATTGTTAGTACAAGGTTTACGTGAGTCTGGATTGAGTAAAATTGAGTATCCAGATGCGAACTCCACCCTAAGATTATCTTACGGGAAAGTGAGAGCATTACCAGCAGATAAAAGAAACGATGCTAACGAAAATAATTATACGACCTTTCAAGGGATGATTAAAAAGTATAAGCCAAATGATCCTGAGTTTGATTTAGATCAAAGCATGTTAGATATCTACGAAAAGAAAGATTACGGTCGTTATGCTAATGAGCGTGGTCAATTGCCTGTGAATTTCTTAACAGATAATGATATTACTGGAGGTAATTCTGGGTCACCTGTGATCAATGGTAAAGGAGAATTAATTGGTTTAGCCTTTGACGGTAACATTGAAGCTATGGCTGGAGATGTGATTTTTGACGCCGATTTACAACGTACCATTAATGTAGATATTAGATATGTACTATGGCTCATTGATAAATACTCAAACGCAAAGCATATTGTAGATGAGTTAACTATTATTGATAACTAATGGTGTTGAAATTTAGAGTTCAATACTAATGGTTTTTAGTGCTTCGGAACTATTAAAATTCACAAAAAGCGATCTGTTTCTCAGGTCGCTTTTTTTTGGTGTTAATTTGACAACATTTGACAGACTGAAAACCTGTTTATTTTGTACTAAGAATAGTAAGTCATGACGTATGAGTCAAAGTGCACATTTAAATTTGCTGAAATTTGTGTAATTTATAACAGAAACTTTTAATCCAGAATGGTTCAGTTTTTGCGCTACTGTTATTTAAAATCTAAGGGATTGCATTGAATCACATTTCCGAAGTAAAAAGGTATAAAAAGTAGATTGCGAAACACGAAGTAAAATGTATCTTTACTTCCGAAGAAAAAAAGCTATGAGTTCAAAGAAAAAAACAGACGAATTTTATAATAAATTAAGAGAGCAGTTGCAGGAAACCGCAACATGGCCAACAGAGTATCTCTATAAATTTATAGTGCCTACAAGCGCAAGTAAAATTAATACAATAGAAGATTTATTTGATAATTTAGGCGCAGTAATTACGACTAAAGAATCTGGAAAAGGGACCTACACTAGTATTTCCATTAATTTGGTAATGAAAGATCCAGACGCAGTTATTACTAAATACAAAGAAGTTGCAGATCAAGTGGAAGGTGTTATTTCTTTGTGATTTGACGCAACCATTTTGCTTGTCGTGCATCTATTAGTTAATAATATCAATTTTATACGACTATGAAACTCACGAAATTTCTTTTTTGTTCCTTTTTTCTAATTATATCCTGTACTGCCGATGGTGTTGAGGAGGGTTCATTCTCAGGAAGTGATTCTGCAGCAGATACTTCAGGTGATTCTGGTCAAGGTAATAGTGGTGACGCAAGTCCCGGACAAATAACAGCCGGAGAATGGAACGACTTAGATACTTGGTCGTTTTGGTTAGATATTGTAAATAATGAAACGTATAGCCAAACAGAAACATACTGGGGGTTTTTTACTAAAAACAGATTAGCATTTGAGGTTAAAGACGCTATAGGGAGTCCAATCAATGGTGCCTTAGTAACGTTATTTAGAAATGGAGTGTATGTAACAGAAACGAAGACTGATAACTTTGGGAAAACAAATATATTCATTGATTTAAACCAAAATACTGAGAATCTCATCGATTATTCACTGTATGCCTATTCTATTAATTCTGAAAGTGCCACTACTGCGGTCGTGCCTTTCTTTGAAAGTGTTAATCAAATTCAAATTGAAAACATGAACACTATTGACAATAAAATTGAGTTGTCTTTTATTGTGGACGCAACGGGATCAATGGGAGATGAGTTAGAATTTTTAAAAAACGATTTACAAGATGTTATTTCTAGAGTTCAGACTGAGAATCAAGATTCTCAAATTTTAACATCGTCTGTGTTCTATAGAGATCATGGTGATGATTATGTTGTAAAACATTCTGATTTTACATCTAATACAGATACCACATTACAGTTTATAGAAGAGCAGTTTGCAGATGGAGGTGGTGATTTTCCAGAAGCAGTAGATGCAGCAATTAGTAAGTCTATAAATACACTTCAATGGTCGTCTAACGCAAAAACTAAAATCGCATTTTTACTGCTTGATGCACCTCCACATCATGAAAGTCAAATTATTAGTGATATGCATCAAACGATTGTTAATGCAGCTGCACAAGGGATAAAAATCATACCAATTACAGCGAGTGGCATTGATAAACAAACTGAGTTTTTGATGCGGTATTTTGCGATTTCTACGAATAGTACTTATGTGTTTATAACTGATGATAGTGGTATTGGAAATGATCATCTAGAACCAACAGTAGGTGATTTTCAAGTTGAATTTCTTAATGATTTAATGGTGAGACTCATCAATAAATATGCGCAATAAGAATTCCATTGCCAAATTATCATAATCTTATATTTTTTTGTATTTTGCACACATGCAGAAGTACTTCCTGCATAACACACAAATACTACACAAACTTTTATTTTGATAGACGATATAGAATATAACACAGAGCGTGAACATTTGATTATTCCTGAGTATGGAAGACATCTCCAAAAAATGGTTAACTACGCTAAAGAATTACCAACAAAAGAAGAACGTAATAAAGTTGCAAAATCCATTATCAATGTGATGGGGAATATGCAACCACATTTACGTGACGTACCAGATTTTCAGCATAAATTGTGGGATCAGTTGTTTATAATAGCAAATTTTGAACTAGATGCAGATTCTCCATATCCTACGACTTCAAAAGAAGAGTTAAACGAAAGACCAAAACCTTTAAAATATCCTCAAAATTTCCCTAAATATCGTTTCTACGGAAACAATATTAAGACTATGGTTGATGTGGCCAATACTTGGGAAGAAGGCGAATTGAAAGAGGCATTAAAATATACGATTGCTAATCACATGAAAAAGTGTTTCCTAAATTGGAATAAAGACACGGTTGAAGATTATGTGGTTTTTAATCATTTATTTGAATTGTCTGATGGTAAGATTGACTTAAAGGAAAGTGAAGAAGATCTTACAGATTCTACAACGTTGATGCGTAATAAAAAGAAATATTCTAATATTAGCGCATCTACTAGTAAGAAACCAAATCACAAAAAGAGTACAAATTCTAATCGAAACAGAAAACGCTATTAAACATATTTCATGTCAACATTTATAATTGAAGGAGGTCACCAATTAAAAGGGAAAATACAACCTCAAGGGGCTAAAAACGAAGCTTTACAAATATTATGTGCTGTCTTACTGACTGCTGAAGAAATTAGAATAGATAATATTCCAGATATTATTGATGTCAATAAATTAATTGCTTTACTCAAAAAGTTAGGCGTTAAAATTGAGAAGGTTGGTAAAGGGTCTTATACATTCAAAGCAGATGAGGTTAACTTAAAATACCTAGAGTCTGCAGAGTTTAAGGAAGACGGGAAAGGTTTGAGAGGGTCTATCATGATTGTTGGACCTTTATTGGCTCGCTTTGGTAAAGGATACATTCCTAAACCTGGTGGAGATAAAATAGGTCGTCGTCGTTTAGATACACATTTTGAAGGATTTATAAATTTAGGTGCAAAATTTAGATATAATAAGGAAGATTTATTTTATGGCGTAGAAGCCGATAAGCTTAAAGGAACGTACATGCTTCTTGATGAAGCGTCTGTAACGGGTACTGCCAATATTGTAATGGCAGCAGTGTTAGCAGAAGGGGTAACTACAATTTATAACGCAGCTTGTGAACCTTATTTACAACAGCTTTGTAAAATGCTCAATCGCATGGGAGCTAAAATAACGGGTATTGGATCTAACATGCTAATCATTGATGGTGTTGATACATTAGATGGTACAACCCATAGAATGCTTCCAGATATGATTGAAATTGGAAGTTGGATTGGTCTGGCCGCCATGACAAAAAGTGAATTAACGATTACAAATGTGAGTTGGGATGATTTAGGTCAAATTCCAAACGTATTTAGAAAAATTGGAATTACTGTAGAGCGACAAGGGGATGATATTTATATTCCTGCACATACAAATGGTTATGAAATTTCAAATTACATTGATGGTTCTATTTTAACAGTTTCAGATGCACCTTGGCCAGGGTTTACTCCAGATTTATTAAGTATAATACTCACAGTATTAACACAGGCTAAAGGAGAAGCAGTTGTGCACCAAAAAATGTTTGAAAGCCGTTTATTCTTTGTGGATAAATTGATTGACATGGGCGCAAAAATTATTCTATGTGATCCACATAGAGCTACGGTTATTGGTCATGATTTTAAATCTACTTTAAAAGCAACGACAATGACATCTCCAGATATAAGAGCAGGTGTATCATTACTTATTGCTGCATTATCTGCAAAAGGGACATCTACAATTCATAATATTGAACAAATAGATAGGGGATACGAAAACATTGACGAGCGTTTACGTGCTATTGGAGCGAAAATTACCCGCGTTGAGGGGAATTAGTTTTTCTTTGGAATTATAAAAATTATAAAAAAACCTCGGCTAGTCGAGGTTTTTTTTGTTTAATCATTTATATATAAGTTAACGGGCAACGCGTTTATCTGCCATTATTTTGCATACCTTCATTCCATCGTAACATAAATTCTTCTGACCAAGCATCCCAGCCTATAGTGGCTAATGTCCAGATTGTAATGCCTATAATAATTGCATTTAATACTAGGCCAATGATTGCGATTATCTTTCCCTTCTTAATTTGGTTAATATTGGAGTAATCATCAGGGTTTTTTGCGAATATTTTTTCAGATTTTCGAGCTGCTACAAGTGCTATTATTGCGAAGATTATGGCAATTCCTCCAAAACAAAATAGTATACAGCTCAATAGAGCGAATACATAAATCAATTTGCTATTTGGTAATTTTTTTTCTGTCATGATTTGTGGTTACATAGAAAAAGTCAGTTTTTCATTAGTGATAGATTTGAACTTCTAATATAGTAAATAATTATTGAAAATAAAATTGCTGAGTTTTCTATTGGGTTCGTTTTATAAGTATGAATTGGTAGTAAGCTGTTCATTATTCTGTTTTATTCTAGGTAAACTCAGGCTTCTATTATTTAGTTTAACACCTGTTTTATATATCGAAAATGAATTAATCATATATTCAAAAGTATAAGATGTGAATTAATTACACAATGAATTCAAATTGCCCACTAGGACGCTATCTTCTATTTTGGTTTTTTGTGATAAGCTAACCTATGTTTTGTCAGTTGGACGATTTTAATTTTTCAGCCTCCACTATCTATGAAACATGAGCTGGGAATGGGATTATTTTATTGACTGTTTATGGAACTACGCCAGACATTGCACTTACTTTTACGTTGTATTTTTATTCAGATACAGGTACACCTATTGCACAAACTTTAGCAACTTCTTTTAATAATTTGAATAGTGGAGATTATTTGCTAGAGGTCAAACAAACTCTAGGTGATTTGGAGAATAGTCAAAGTGCTGATGCTTCCATTAATGACGAGACTTCTGCTCTGGATTTTGAAATCGAACAGATATTTTCAGGTAATTGGGTTCTGCAGGTCTTAAAGTAACCATCCTTAGCGTAAATGCAGTTTTGTATGAAATAACATTTGCATCTGTAACAGTTTCTGTACAATCAGAAAATACGTTTAATACCTTGCCTTATAGGACTTATGTAATTCGAGTTTATGACGATTATGACATTGCACTCACTAAGATATTTACCTTAGTGCCTGATGATAATACGTTCTTACTGGGCTCCATTAAACTACCTGATAGTCTTAGTAATTGTGATGAAACTGTGATTATAAACCTTATTTCAATTGTACATGAGGGTGGTCTTGTCTATACTATTATTGTAAGTTGTAGTATTTATCCTCCAATCGGTTCTGCTACTTTCTGTTTTATACAGACCTATGATAAGTGGTCCAGAGAAGGAACTAGAAGCTATGCTAACAGAAGAATTCATGTCTAATAGCAGTTCTATTGCCATACAAGTATCTGGATTAGGAGACTACGAGTATTCCTTGGATGGAATTGTTTATCAACCTGAAGGTTATTTGCCAAGTTGCAAATTGGGGAATATACTATTTATGTTAAATACAATAAAGATTGTAGTGTAGTGACTAAAGCCATATATCTTTTAAATTACAGTAAGTTTTTTACGTCTAATGGTGATGACGATAATGCGTATTGGTAAATTTCAGGTTCGCAATTTGAACCTAATTTAGAGGTTTATATTTATGATCGGTACGGAAAACTGTTAACCTCCTTTACCAGATATGATAGAGGTTGGAACGGTATCTATAATACTCATAATGTGGAAACAAATGATTATTGGTTTACTATTAAGCGTGGTAATTGAAAAACGTATAATGGTCATTTTACGTTAAAACGATAATAGCAATTGAAGTCTTAATTATTCTAAAATCAATGATTTTATTTAGCTAGTTGCTTTATTAGACCATTAGTGTCGTTTAATTCTTATTCTCGACCTATCAGCCTGCTATGTGCATAACCTTCATTGTCATTTATCCTAATTTATAAAAAAAGGTGACTCAAAACCATTGTTATTTCAGTCCTAAAAACTGGAATGACTATGGTTTCATAAAATTTAATGATTACATATTATAGAAATATTGCTCACTTGCAATTTTTCCATCTTTAACTTCATAAACACAAACTTCTGACATTTTTTGACGTCCACGTTCTTTAATGGTACAATCAAATTCCATTACTGAAGTGAAAAAATTTCCGGCAACTACGGGATCGGTAATATAACTTGAGTGAAAATCTTCAATGCTTCCCAGCCATTGTTTACTTTTATTCCAAACATTTTGTTTTCCAGTAGTCAGTTCTTCTGGTATTCCTGGCATTTCTTTACTTACGACATTGTCTGCATATAATTCAATAATGCAGTCTAGGTTTTTACCTTCTCTACATAATTTAGCCCATTTTTGAGCGACTTCATTTGTGTTCATTTTAATTGATTTTAAGTTTCGGTATCTAAAATTAACTAAAAATCAACGTTTTACACGAAAAAATATGTTAATCTTATTTTAGCTAATCGCCTCTTTGTAAGTCTTTAAGCAGCGTTCTCGAGCCATTTTGTGATCTACCATAGGATGTGCATAAGTGAGTTCTTGAAACTCAGGAACCCATTTCTGGATATATTTTAAGTCTTTATCAAACTTTAATATTTGAGATGTTGGATTAAAAATCCTAAAATAAGGAGAGGCATCAACACCAGAACCAGCAACCCATTGCCAGTTACCAACATTACTTGACATATCATAGTCGTGTAGTTTTTCAGCAAAATACGCTTCTCCCCAACGCCAATCAATAAGCAGGTGCTTACAAAGGAAACTTCCAACCAACATACGCACACGATTGTGCATAAATCCAGTTTCATTAAGTTGACGCATTCCTGCATCCACTAAAGGATATCCGGTTTGTCCTTCACACCATAATTTAAATTCGCCTTCATTGTTTCGCCATTCTATTCTATCGTATTTAGATTTGAATGCATCCTTATGTGTATGAGGGAAATGCCATAAGATTTGCATAAAAAACTCACGCCATATCAATTCTTGCCAAAAGATTTCATTGTCTTCGGCAATTGCTTTTTGAACCATTTTACGAACACTTACAGTCCCGAATCGTAAATGTGGACCTACTTTAGATGTAGAATCCTTTGCTGGAAAATTTCTAGTATCCTCGTATTGCTGAATAAGAGTAGGAGTAACTGTGTATTTAATAATTGGCTGAGTTGATCTCTTGAAGCCAATTTCAGCTAAACTCAAATTTGGGAGCTGCTGATTATTAATCAGGTTTTTAAAGTTGGATGTTGTATCGTAAGCCTCTAGAGTTTGCAGTCTAAATTTTGCTTTCCAAACTTTCATATAAGGCGTATACACTTTATAGGGTAATCCATCTTTTTTAACGACGTCATCCTTTTCAAAAATCACTTGATCTTTAAAGGTTTTGAATGTGATATCTTGGGCTTTTAAGAAGTGCTCAATCTCACTATCGCGTTCTGTTGCATAAGGCTCATAATCATGATTTGTATAGACCTCTTGTATATTATATGCTTTAACTAATTGCTTATAAATGTTAATAGGTTTTCCATGAAAGATAGCCATACTGCTATTCTGCTCTTTTTCTAGAGTAGAACGCATGCGTTGAAGCGTATCATAGATAAAGGTAAGCCGAGCGTCATCTTCTGGTAATTTTTCTAAAATATCAGAATCAAAAATAAATAGAGGTAGCACAGTATAGTCACTTTGTAGTGCTTTTAAAAATCCGTGATTGTCATCTAAACGTAAATCTCGTCTAAACCAGAAAATAGAAATAGGTTGTTTCATTGTGTGTGTGTGTTTTGGAAATTTCCAAAATTTGTTCTAATTATCTAAAAAAAATCTAATTTGACCTCGTACAAAAATAGAAATCATAAGTTAGAAAACTTATGATTTATGCATCTGAAATTTTAAACTAATACTAAATAAAGGTTGAAGTGATGGATAATGAAATGTGAATTATTTCTTCTTTTTAAGATATATAAAATAAAAACAGAGTCTTAGTTATGTTTTAATCTTTTATATCATTAAGGTAGAAGAACACGAATTATATGGGGCATTAGAGGTTAAACTAGGATACTATTAATACTTTCCGAATAACTTCTCTAATTGTTCTCTACGATAATTGAAAACTTCTTCTAATTTTGGTTTGACAATTAAGGGTTGAACAAGTTGACCTAAAATACCGAAAGGAACCTTGTAATCAATAACATCTTCCATTTCAACACCACCTTCAATTTCATTTACAAAATGTTTATGATGCCAAAACGCATAAGGTCCAAAGCGCTGCAGGTCTACGAAATACTTCTTGTCTTCGTACTGGGTAATTTCACTTACCCATTTGGTTTTAATTCCTGCTATTGGTGTCACACTATATTGTAATACTTGGCCTGCATACATTGGTCGATCTGCTCCAGTAATGATCTCCATATTCATTTTTGAGGGTGTCAATTTAGAGAGGTTAGCAGGATTACACAAAAATGCCCAAACTTCATCTAGAGTTATTGGTAATTTTTGTTTTTTATGTAGTGTATATATTTTCATGAGTTTATAGTTGTTGTCTCAAGGTTATTGGCGACTTCGTTTGTAATTATTCTCTTGTAATGTAAATGATATCATGCGAATGTTCTATATTAATTATATAATGAGACATAGAGATTAAGTGAGGTTGCAATACACAACCACACAACATAAGGGAGTATAAAAATGGATTTACCTTTTAAATCTTTAAAATATGTAATAAAAAAAGCAGTAACAATTATAGTTAATAACAGGATGCTTAATAGGGCAACATCAATGAGTTTTTGATTGAAAAATAAAAAGTTCCAACTCACATTGAGAAGGAACTGAATTATAAACAATGATACTATTTTATTAGTAGGCCTTTTGAGATATAAGAATGTCATATAGACAGAAAAACAAATCATTAAAAATGTCCAAGCAGCACCAAAAACCCAGCCATCAGGTGTCCAAGGTGCTTTTTCTAATCCTAAATACCAAGGTGATCGCGCGCCCTCACCCATTAGGAGTGTACCTATACCGAGTGCTCCAAAATTTATAATTAAAACGACAATGAATACCTTAAGAAACTTCACAATTACTTTTTTTGAAGTTGCTCTATTCTATCTTGTAATTTTTGAGCTTCAGCATATTTTTTATCGCTTTCTCCTCTGTTAGTCGTAGATAATGCGTGCCATTCTTTCATTAGCTTTTCGTACTGTTTTTGAAGTTTATCAACTTCACTTGTTTTTTTGAAAAAATTGAACATAAGTATTTATTTAATATGTTTAGTAATTTTTGAACTTGTTGGCGACGTCATTGAAAAGTAATAATCAATAAATTCTCCCGTTGGACCTACCAAGTATTTTTGGAAATTCCATTTTACACTAGAATCTTTGGTGCCATTCTTTCCTTTTTGAGTGAGCCATTGATATAATGGATGTTGTTTTGATCCTTTGACATCTACTTTTTCTGTTATAGGAAACGTAACTCCATAATTAATTTCGCAAAACGACTCAATATCCTTTGAAGTTCCAGGTTCTTGACTACCAAATTGATTGCAAGGTATGCCTATGATGACCAGTTTTTCATGATAATCATCATAAAGCTTTTGTAACTCCTTGTACTGTGGTGTGAAACCACATTTTGACGCTACGTTTACAAACAGGATATGTTTTCCTCTATAACCAGCGATTGACAAAGGTTTTTCGTTAAGTCCATTAATTTTAATATCGTAAATAGATGTCGGGTTAGATGTTTCCGAAGCACTTGATTTAGAAAATAGTGTTGCCATAAAGATTTTAAAAGGATTCATTTTCAGTATTCAGTATTCAGTATTCAGCATTCAGTTCTTAGTTCGATGTTGAGATTTCAACTTCGTCTTAAATTTCTACTTTATATCTTAAAGCTAACAATACCGCAGTCCATTTCAAAGACTTGTCCAGAGATTGATGCTGCTTTTGTAGAGAGTAAAAACTCAGCCATACCAGCAACGTCTTCAGGTTGAAGAAACTTTTTCATCGGATGACGCTCTGCTATACTTTCAATCATTTTATCGTTTCTAAGTAACTTCGATGCCAGTTCTGTATTAGTTACTGTTGGAGCAATTGCATTTATTCTCAGTGTTGTTACCATTTCTGCGCCTAATGACTTAACCAGACCTTCAACACCAGATTTTGCAGCTGCTATACTTGCATGAAAAGGCATACCTAATTTTGCAGCAACTGTACTAAATAAAACGATAGAAGGGTCGTCACCATTTTTTAAAACTTTGAGATATTTCTGAATAGATTTGACAGCGCCTATTACATTGATTTCATAATCGTCTCTAAAATCGTCTAAGCTAAGACGCTTAATAGGTTTTAGATTAATGCTTCCTGGGCAATAGACTAAACCGTCTGCATGATCAATTTCGGGTAATTCATCAGTTAGAATATCGCAATCATAATGGGTTAGATTATCATGCGTATATTCTGGTTTGCTTCTACTTATATTAACAATTTTATTGTTTTCTAATAAGTTTTGTACAATAGCATGTCCTATGCCTTTGCTGCCACCTACAACTATATATGTTTTCATTTAATTTTTTATTACACAAGTAAGCGCAGTAGATACGCAATGATTTGCCATCTAATACGCTTTACTTATAGGGATAGTCTAAAGATTATGCGGTTAAAGGAGCGCCTTTTAAGCGCTTTTCAACTTTACGTTTTATTGCAGTGATACGTTTCATCATATCCATGATTTTATCGTCTTTCTTTTCCTTATAAATTTGGTTTAAATCCAATATTAAGGCTTTAGCTTCGCGAGAAATCTTAACGCGATCACTAGTGGAGAGCGACTTCATTTGGCGCTTCTCAAATTCTAAGGCTTTTTTTATTAAATCCATATCTTAATTATTTATATAGTTGTGTAATTCTGTAATTTTCGCTGGTGTATTAAATTTTCCACCATAATATGTGGTGATTGTCGTGGATGTATCATCTTTAATTCCTCTCGAAGATACACATAAATGCTTTGCATCTATAATAACCGCGACATCCTCTGTATCTAATATAACTTTTAGATCTTCAGCAATTTGATTAGTCAAACGCTCTTGTACCTGGGGGCGGTTAGCATAATATTGTACAATTCTATTCAGTTTTGATAATCCTATAACTTTTCCTGAAGAAATGTATGCTACGTGTGCTTTTCCTATGATAGGAACAAAATGGTGCTCACAATTGGAGTAGAACGAAATATTCTTCTCAACTACCATTTGTTTGTATTGGTATTTATTATCAAATAAGGAAATCTTAGGTTTATTTGCAGGGTTTAGACCCGAAAACGTTTCTTCGATAAACATTTTAGCAACTCGTTTTGGCGTGTCGCGCAAAGAATCATCTGTGAGATCCATTCCCATAACAGTCATTATTTCTTTAAATAATACTGCTATTTTTTCTTTTTTTTCCTTATCACTAAGTTTAAATGCGTCTGGTCTCAATGGAGTTTCCAGTCCTGTAAAAAAGTGATCATCACCAATATCTGTGAATGATAGGTCTTTTAAAGAGTGACCATTCTGTTTGATTTTTAATGTTTCTGTACTCATGTAATGTCTTTTAGCTTGCTGTCCAAAGGAACTCATCTCCTTCGTCAAAGCACGTTATCTTTTAGATATTGAGTTATGTGTAATTTGCTTTTGTCTAGAACATTTAAAACGTCCTTCTTGAAATACTCTTAATTTTTCGTGTTTTGTTTTTCTACCTTGAACACGTTTTCGCCACATTTTGAAACTTTTAGGTTTCATTTCTCTACGCATTAATTCAATAACATCTTGTTCTTTTAAACCAAATTGAAACTTAATCGCCTCAAATGTGGTCCTATCTTCCCAAGCCATTTCTATGATTCTATCTGTCGCTAAGCTATCTAATTCCATACAATTAAAACTGAAAACTATATTGCTCGTCAAATTTGACTTTTGCATCAAACAGCCTATTCATAAATATCTTATTCTCTTGGAACGTTTTGTTATTTTTGAAATGAACAAATTTTCCTTGAGCATGAATGCTTATTCCATTTGTTCTATAAACTACGAGTTGATAAAAAGGAATAACCCACGTATAGTTTTTTAAACCTTTGTTAATGTAAATTAATATACCACTAGGTCTCATTTCTATATTAGCATAATTAATATCTGCAATAGTGTTTAGATGCTGTTGTAAATTCGGACTTACATTTTCAATAATCATTCGCTTTGAGCCGACACCTCCCATTTTAATAGCTTCCATAAATGAATAAGGCTTCCCTATTAAATCTATAATTATAGATTTATGTTCTTTGTTATTATGTGTTGAGTCTAGTAGCACGTTACGTCGTAATTCTTTATTCAAATTTACAAAATGTTTAATGTTTATAAGCCATGTTTAAACAAAATATTAACATGACATGATAGCTTCTATCAATATTGAGTGTAACTATTTGTTTTTAAGTAATTTAACTGGTTGATATCAGTCTCTAAGCGTGTGTTTTTTGAGGATTCTCTGGCTTTCTTCTCTTACTTTTTTGTTTTTTCGTAGATTCCAGAGCGTATCGCTGGCTTTTTTTCTTGTAATTTCCATGTTAACGATTGGTCTTGGGTAATCCTTACCTAATTGAAAATCATTGAATTGCTGTTCCATTTGAGTCATTAAATAGGGTTCGTGAGCAAACGGTATATCCAAATCTTTCAATTCTGGAACCCATTTTTTAATAAATGCAGCATCAGGATCATGTTCTAAACTGTTTTTAATTGGGTTATAAATTCTAAGCATATTTGTACCTGTCTCACCAGCCTGCATTTGTAATTGCGGAAAATGAATACCGGGCTCAAAATCTAAAAACATCTTAGACAAATGTTGCGAAGCTGCTTGCCATGGTTGCCATAGGTTATGTGTAAGAAATGATACAACTAGTGCACGCATTCTAAAATTTAAATACCCCGTTTCATTTAAACAGCGCATACAAGCATCAACAAGAGGATAACCAGTTTGTCCAGTTTCCCAAGCTATTTGGTAGTATCCTGAGATTTCTTTTTTTAATTTCTGAAACCCCTTATTTACGCTTTCATTTTCCATAGTGTGCTCCATTTCAAATTTTTGGATAAAATGTGCTTGCCAACGCAGACGAGACATAAAGGCTTCTAATGGTTTTTTATTTGAGCTTGTTTTTTTTAACAAGTAAGCTTTGTGGTAAACTTCTCTTATGGATAAATTTCCCCATGCAATATAGGGTGATATTCTACTGCATCCTTTCCTTGCTAATTCAGGTTTCGAGATATGAAACATATAATTTACATAACGTTTCGTGAGAAAAGATTCTAAGTATTTCACACCTGTTGATCGTCCGCCTTTTTGAAAAACAGCATCATCCGGCGTGCTTAACGAAGCCACGCGAAGTAAGCCTTCTAGTTCTTTAATTTTGGTATTATGGAGTAATTGATTTTCCGAAGGAGAAAATAATAATGGTTCAATTTCGAAGTACTCGTTACATTTTTGATTCCATTGCTCTCTGTTTTTTAGTCCACGCTGTACACCATTATGAATATTTTCATGCCATGTGATTAAATTGTTTTTGCAAAAACGTTTAAACGATTTATCTCTATTGTAGGTGACGAGAATTCCTGTTTCTTGATGCGAATACACATTACGAATTGTATATTTAGACATCAATTGGTTGATAACTGATATGATATCTGCCTTAACCGCAAGTATCTTAGAATTAAACGGTTTTAAACGCTCATTTAGATCTTTAATAGATTCTCTTATAAAGTTCCAGTGACGTTCACTATAATGATTATCCTCCAGCAGTATGGTTTCAAAAGCATACAGTAAAAGCGTACGTTCTCCTGTTATTAATGCATTAGTGATAGCCTCATTATCTTCTAGACGAAGATCACGTTTTAGCCAAACAATATGTAGTAAAGGTTTATTAATAGTCATCTTGATGTTCTAGACTTTGTTGTACTTTATTTTTGATGTTTTTTGGTTTATTAATTTCACCACCAAGGACTAAAGCTGCTGAAATAATTATCAAATTTTTAATGATGTATTGACCTTCTAACGTAGGAAGAAAAACATTATTTGACTGAAAAGTGACTTCAGGAAGAAAAACTAAAGGCATGAAGGTCCCCACCATTTGTAAAAACAAAAGGATAATTGCTATTCTTGTTGTTTTTTTAAAGAAAAAGAAAACCCCAATGACCACTTCCCAAAAGCCAATAACTATTAGCCAGTTTTCTGCAGAACCAAAGGGCAGCCACACTACGGTTGCTTTTAGTAAGCCTTCTGCTGCTGACAACCCTAATGGTTTAAGCATACCAAACCAAATAAATATGACACCAAATGATAAGCGAATGGCAGGTGTGCTTGCGCTCTTCATAATCTTTATAGTTCCCTTGTCTAGTTTATAAATAATCTCTTTCATTTTTGAGTTCAGGATTTTAAGTTTAGTAATTATTTGTAATTCCTATTTTTTTTCTAATATCTACTTACACGTTTTAACTAAACAGTATGTAAATGAGGTGTATTAATAGTCATCTTGATGTTTTATAATATGTTGCGCTTTCTTCTTAATACTTTGTAGTACCTGTTTATTCATTTTATCTAATAAACTATACATCATCCCCATTCTAAAATTCTTCCCCAATTGCTCACGTTTATCATCTAGAAAGTTCCAGTATAAGCTATTAAAAGGGCAGGCATCATCTTCAGTTTTTTTGCTTTTATTGTAGTGACAATCAACACAATAATTACTCATTTTATTAATGTAAGATCCAGAGGATACGTAAGGTTTTGTTGCTATTTTACCGCCATCTGCAAATTGGCTCATTCCTCTAGTATTTGTGAGTTGAACCCACTCAATAGCATCCACATAAACACCTAAATACCACGCGTCAACTTCGTCTGGGTGTGTTTGTGTTAATAAAGCGTAATTACCAGTAATCATTAAGCGTTGGATGTGGTGTGCATAACCATTATCTAATGAATTATTAATTGTTTTACTTAGGCAATTCATCTTCGTGTCACCAGTCCAGAAAAAATCAGGAAGCTTATTATGATTGTCTAGTTCGTTCTTCGTTTTATATTCTGGCATGAAAGTCCAATACATACCTCTCATATATTCTCTCCAGCCAATTATTTGCCTTACAAAACCTTCAACCTGAGAGATGTTAATGTCATCACCATGTTTGCGATAATAATTCATCACAGTAGTCACCACATCTTTAGGAGATATGAGCTTTATGTTCATAGCAAACGATAGTCTCGAATGAAATAAATACTCCTCATTTGTATGCATGGCGTCTTGATAATCTCCAAAATGAACCAGTAAATTTTCACAAAAATATTTAAGTTGCTTTAAAGTTTGAGATCTATTAATAGGGTATGGGAACGTTTTATTATCAAATCGTCCAATAGTCTTAATGCCTGCAGTTTCAATGTCTTTTATGACTTCGGAAACATCATTTTTAAACAACAGGTAGTCTGGAATAGGTACATCGCCTTTCCATTTATTTCTATTGCTTTTATCGTAATTCCATTTTCCGCCTTCTGGTTGACCAGCAACCATTAAGATATTATGTTTTTTACGCATATCTCTGTAAAAATTCTCCATGAGATATTGTTTTTTACCTTTAAAAAAGGTGGCTAAATCCTTTCGTTCTGTATAAAAATGTTCTGCTGAAACAACAGCTGTCTCTTTATCTAAATCTTCACAAAAATCAGAAAGTTGTTTATCCAGGCGATATTCATCTGGAGAAATATATTCAAAGCACTTTATGTTGTGCAGTTTTATTAGGAATGACAAATTAGCAATTAGACTTTGGTTGTTTTCTTTATCATTAATATTTAGATACTCAACGCTATGTCCTTGAGCTTTTAAAACCTCAGAAAATTGACGCATAGCCGCAAAAAAACCAATGACCTTTTGAATGTGATGTTTGACATAATCTGTTTCTTGACGCATTTCAAAAAGGCAGTATATAACATCTTCATTGGTTTCTTTAAACCATGAGTGTTTAATGTTTAGCTGATCGCCAAGTATGAGTCTTAGTGTTTTCATGAATTTGCTATTAGCTTTTGGCTCTTAGCCTTTAGCTTTGCTTTTTAATTAATTTTAATTCTTTTTTTGAAGTTTTGAACTTCTCCCAATAATTAATGAGATTCAACTTCAAAATAGCATTTCCTGTAACCATATTTGCTGAAATTTTCCATTGCTATCATAGCGTTTTGCCTGCAAGTCCACATTAAATTTCCTGTCTCTTGGGTCATTTCCAACACCAGCGACGTACATCCAATTTCCGTAGTTGGAATGCACATCGTAATCTATAAGCATCGTTTCAAAATAGGCTGCACCAATTCTCCAGTCTAGAAATAATTCTTTGGCAAAGAATGAAGCTACATTTTGACGTCCTCTATTACTCATCCATCCTGTTTTTTTGAGTTCAATCATATTAGCATTTACAAAAGCAGATCTTGTTTCTCCATTGATCCATTTTTTAACCTGACGTTCACTAGATTTCCACTCGTAGTCTTTACGTAAAATACCTCCAATTTTAAAAATATCATTTTCATGTTTTAATGACACATATTTAAAATAGTCGCGCCAAATTAATTCAAAAATGAGCCAATATGTAGATTCGTTTTTAAGGTGGTTTTCTTCAAACTCTCTAATCTTCCAGTAAATCGTTCTTGCTGAAATACTGCCATTAGCTAGCCAAGGAGAAAATTTTGAACTAAAATCTGTACCAATTAAACCATTTCTAGTTTTTTTGTAGAATCCTAGTTTTTTAGTTTCAAAAAAGTAATCGTTTAATCTATCTAAAGCAGAGGTTTCTCCACCTTTAAAAGGGAAGGCAGACTTTGGATGCACTTCAAAAGAGTCAAAGCCTAAATCGTCGAGCTGCGGAATATGTGTGTCATTTTCTAAACCTTCAATTTTCTTTAGAGAATCATTTTCTTCGGAAATTCGAATACTACTGTATTTTTCAACGTTCTTTCTAAATACAGTAAATACTTTGGGGATTTCAGAAAATGACATATTGATGTCCTCTGGATGATATAAAAATTGATCATAATACTCATGAAACTTAACATGATCATCAACAGATGATTTTGTATCCTCTAAAACTTTAACTTCCTCACTAGTCCATTCCTTTTGTAAATAGATCGACGTAATGTTATGTTTTTCAATTAAAGTATTAATCACTGCTTCAGGTGTTTTGGAATAAACGAATAACTCGATATTAAGGTGTTTGAGATTCGCTTTTAATTCTTTAATTGTGTCAATTAAAAATTGAGCTCTGTATTTTTCTGTTTTTTTGAACCCGAAACTTGATATTTCATAATGCTTTGGATCAAAGCAATAGCATGCAATTACAGATTTGTGATTTTTAATGGCGCTAGCTAAGACAGCGTTGTCATGTACTCTTAAGTCATTTCTGAACCATACTAGCCCGTTTTCGTTTTGCTTCTCCTGCATTTTTCACTACAATATTTTACGTTTTTCCAATTCTTTTCCCATTTCTTTCGCCAGCTGAATGGTAAGCCGCAGGTCTGACAAGTTTTTGTTGGTAAGTGTTGTTTTTTATGCTTAGACATTTACGAGTTTATTTATCATTCCATTAAAAATAAACCCATGAAATGGAAAAACACTATACCAATAAAGTCGTCCCCAAAGTCCGCGTGGTCTAAAAGTGGCAGTTTGTTTAAGTAAGCCATCTTCTATTTTAAATTCTAACCAAGCCTCGCCAGGGAGTTTCATTTCAGCATAAAGTAGAAGTTTTTGTTGTGCTTTATCTGCAAATATGACACGCCAAAAGTCGAGGGCATCTCCAGCATCTAAATTTGTTGGACTTGTTCTACCGCGTCGTAGACCAATACCTCCAAAGAGCTTATCCATGTATCCTCTTATTTTCCAAAGTATAGTTCCGTAATACCAACCATTTTTACCTCCAATACTCCAAATCTTATCGATTGTTTTATCTGCGTTTGTTACCTGTCGCTCTTTGTAATCTTTAAAACAACCATATTTTGGAACATTAATATATTTATGAAGTTGGTTTCTAAGTCGGCCACTACTCACCATAGAATCTTTCCAACTTGAGATAATACTATTCTGTTCAATTTTTTCAAAGGCAAGTGCAACAGCCTCTTTGTAAGACATAGGCTCTACATCTAATATGTTATTGATATTGCTTGGTTTTCCTACGATTTGAACGCCCATACTATCCACTAATGAAGACGCTAATTTATAAGATGTAGATGTTACGAAATACAACCAATACGATGATAATTTTGGTGTCATCACAGGAACAGTCAATATGTATCTTTTGAATCCACGTACCTCTGCAAATTGCAATAGCATTTCTTTATAAGTTAAAATTTCAGGACCAAAAACATCATAAGATTGATTGTATACGTCTTTACAACCAACGCTATTATGTAAAAAAGAAAGCACATTTCTAACGCCTAACGGTTGTGTCTTTGTGTTTAGCCATTTAGGGGCGATCATAAATGGTAATTTTTCTACTAAATCTCTGATGATTTCAAAAGAAGAACTTCCCGACCCAACAATAATACCTGCTTTAAAAATTGTGGTAGCGTAGGTGTTAGATTTTAAAATATCTTCAACATTTTTACGTGATTGTAGGTGTTTGGAGAGATTGTCGTCATTAGTAATTCCGCTAAGATATATGACTTGCTTTACATTTGTTTTTTCAAGTTGATTTTTGAAATTAATAGCACATCGTTCTTCTAAATATTCAAAATCGGTTGACGAATTAGACATTGAATGAATGAGATAAAACGCAATATCAATATCTTCTGGAATCCTATGGAGTGTTTCTGGTTTTAAAAAATCGGCTTCAATGACGTCTATAGTATCATCTTCAGCATAACTTTTATCAGCTCTCAGTTTATCTCGAACAGCACAAACAACATGATGGTCACTATTTGATAGTAACGGAATTAACCGTTTGCCAATATAACCTGTTGCACCTGTTACGAGAATCTTCATTTCTCCATTGTATTTTAGATAGCTCCCGAGAAGGAAGCATCATGTTAGTTTTTTTAAGCCCTTAAAAATTGTAATTATCAAGACCTATTTAGGTCTTTGGTATTCAAATCGTGTATTTGATTTTGAGACAGCATAACCGTCTAGTCCATTAATTGCTGCAACATTTCCTTTAGATAGATTAATAAAACCGTCATCTTCGATTAGCTCATCATTGACATGTAAACCTACAATTTTTCCAATAACTAAAAGTGTACCGTTGGCTTTGATATGATATTCTTCAACAAACTCCATTGCTAATTGAATAGGAGCGCTTTTTACAAAAGGCGCATGAAATTCTTTTTTATATTCTGAAATGAGCTGTGTTTTATCAAATTCAGAAATATCAGTATCATAGGCAGCAGACGTATGATGTGCATCTTCTAAAATACCGTCATGAATATGGTTAATTGTATAGAAACCAGTACTTTTTATATTATTATAGGTATCACGAATAACTGTTGTTGGTCTACAAAAAAAACCAAGCATTGGTGGATTGGAACCTATATGCGTGACAGAACTAAATACAGCAACATTCTCAACGCCTTCATTAGATTTTGTGCCTAATAAATTAGCAGATTTATAACCAGAACAACTATTTATTAAGTTAATTCGGTATAAAAAATCAAGTGAATCAATGTCATCATTAGTAATGTATGCCATTATAGAGTTTTGTAGTTATTTATTTTAATGTCTTTTGCTTTTAAATCAAACATAAGATTATACAATCCAAAGAAGGTACGATTAATATAAATGAAATGAGTTGACCCTCTATTTGCGTTCATCTTTCTGAGCTCTGTACTTTTTGAGTAACGTTCTCCTAATTCTGTTATTTTTCCGAAGAATTCACCATCAGAAAAATCAAAAGTTTCCGCTTGTAAAGGTTGTGTGAATAAACTCAACATTTCATGAAACATTTCAGTGAAAAATACAACCTCTTTTGGCGTATCATCTTCTCTTAAAATTTCAAGTTGGTATAACTTCTCTACAAAATAGTTAGGATCGTTTATTTTTTCCTCATCAGCCAATTCAAAGTAAGGGCCATAAAATTCGTCAGGAATTACTTTCATGCAACCAAAGTCTAAAGCAATTAGTTCGGCTGTTTCAGAAACTAAGAAATTACCAGGATGCGGATCAGCATGAACCTTCCTTAAGGTATGCATTTGGAACATATAAAAATCCCAAAGTGCTTGACCTAATTTATCTGATTCCTCTTGATTTGTATTATGAGCAGTAAACTCTGAAAGATGTTCACCGACCATGTAATCCATAGTAATGATTCGTTCAGAAGATAATTCTTCATAATAATTTGGAAACTTCAAATTTGGAATATGAGCACATTTTTGAGCAATTTCCTTACTTTGTTGAACTTCTAATATGTAATTTGTTTCCTCTATTAGTTTACCTTCTACTTCTTGAAAGTATTTATCAGAGTCTTTACCTTTAATATTAAACATACTCATTGCAATAGGTTTAACCATTGCAAGATCTGATGTGATACTTTCCGCAACTCCTGGGTATTGGATTTTCACAGCAAGTTTCTTCCCGTTTTTTTCTGCAATATGGACTTGTCCTATACTAGCAGCGTTAACCGAAGTTGCGTTAAAAGTATCATATATTTCATTTGGTAATTTCCCAAAATATTTTTTAAACGTTTTTAAAACTAATGGAGGTGATAGCGGCGGCACAGAAAACTGCGCCAATGAAAATTTTTCAACATAAGCTTGAGGCATTATGCTTTTTTCCATACTTAACATTTGAGCTACTTTAAGAGCACTTCCTTTGAGCTGTTTCAAACCGTCATAAATATCTTCTGCATTATTTTTATTTAGACGCTCTTTAGCTTCACCTTCAGTTTTTGTTAATTTATCTCCGTAATATTTGAGATAATTAACGCCTACTTTAGCGCCTGTTGAAACCATTTTGGAAGCACGTTGAATTTTGGAAGTAGGTATTTTATCTATAGTTTTCATTTGTCATATTTAATTTATAAAAAAAGTAACATTACGTATTTTTTGTAATAATTTCTTTCATCATAAAAATTGAAATGGGATATTGTTTTTAACTAATCCTTAATTCATTTGAATCTTTTCTTTGAATATAAATTTCCCAAAGTTTATTAAGCTTCTTACTGGTGCAACATTTAACACGTCAAAACTTGTGTTTACAGACTTTTCAATATAAATATCCGTCTTTTCGAATGCTGGAGACATATCATCAATCCAGAATTTCATTGTTAGTAATAATTGGAACCAAGCAGTTTCTTTAAGTCCGCGTTGTTGAACTCTGTCAATTTGTTCTTGTTTAACGTCAATAAGATCAATACCTAAATGTTCAATATACTTTGTAAAAACCTGCTTTAAATCTTTAAGCAAGGCCATATTCTTCATGCTGTTTTTATCGTGTTCTAAAGCATATATGACATAACTACGATTTGCAGTGAGGTTTTCAAAAAATGTAAAGTAAAAGCTTAATAACTTATTACGAGGATCGTATGTTTGATAATCTTCGCTTTTTTCAAGAACAGCAATGGTATTATGAAAAAACGCAGTAAATACATGTTTTTCTACCACTTCAAACGATCCGAAATGATCATAGAACATTTGTTCTTCAAAATTATTCACTTTAGCAAATGCATATACTGTTTTCGGTTGATGATTGTGCTCTAAGACATAATCCATATAGAATGAAATAATGTCGTTTTTTGTAATATTTTTCTTTTTTGCCATGACTGTTAAATTGTTATACAAAGATACAAAACGTTTAACAGTTAAGTCTAAAAGTTAAACAAAAATTAACACGTCCATAAGGTTTATTGATTATTTGAATTCAGATTAGATTAACAACAATTATCATGCTTGACAAAAGAGCAACTCACAACAGCTAAAAATGCACCAATAAAGGGAGCAGTCAAATAGAGCCATAAGTGTTGTAAGTTTCCAGAAATCACAGCAGGAGCTAATGATCTAATAGGATTCATAGATGCTTTGGTCATTGGCCCTGCAAACATGGCCTCAAGTAAAATTACAGATCCAACAGCTATAGCTGCCATGGTTCCAATTTCTTTACTTCCTGTAGATACATTGATGATGACAACCATTAAGAAAAAACTAAGAATGAGCTCTAGAACGAAAGCTCTATAGGGTTCAAAACCTTCTGCGGGTAAAGTGCTACCTAGGGTTTCACTTTCGGGAAATAGAAACAGAAGAATGAGACATGCTAAAAAAGCACCAATAGCTTGTGAAATGATATATTTTGGAACCTCTTGCCATGGGAATTTTTTCGCATACGCAAATCCAAACGTCACAGCTGGATTAAAATGAGCTCCAGAAATATCACCAAATGCATAAATCATACTCATTACGATCAATCCCCAGGTTATGGCGACACCAACATGAGTAATGCTTCCGCCTGTAATTTCGTTTACAGTCATTGCGCCACAACCACAAAACACCATAGCGAAAGTTCCTATAGCTTCTGAGTAATATTTTTTCATTTAATAATGTCTTTAAGTAGCTAGCTTAATTTAAGGTTTTATTAACAAACAAAGGGCCTGCTACTTTGTAAATTTACGTGATTTAAAAAAATAACCACTAAATATATTACAATGAAAAAATTATTATTAGTATTTGCAGTGTTTGCAATGTCTCTCGGAGCATACGCGCAAATTGAAACACCAGCTCCAAGCCCTATGGCTAAGTTTGAGCAGAAGGTTGGATTAACAGATGTTACTATTGAGTATTCTCGTCCTAGTGTTAAAGGAAGAACAATATTTGGAGATTTAGAGCCTTTTGGCGGAATGTGGAGAACAGGTGCTAATAAAAACTCAATAATCACTTTTAGTGATGATGTAACTATTGCAGGTCAGGCTGTTAAAGCAGGGTCTTATGCATTATTCACGAAATTGAATTCTGCTACACAATGGGACGTTATGTTCTATAGTGATACAGAAAATTGGGGGACGCCAGAAGCATGGGATGAGAGTAAAGTGGTTGCAACTGCGAAGGTTGATGTTATGAAAATGCCTATGAGCATTGAAACATTAACAATCGATATCAACAACATTACTTCTACAGGTGGAACAATTGATATTATCTGGGAAACGTCTTATGTCGGTATTCCTTTTACTGTACCAACAGATAAAACGGTTACAGCTGCAATTGATAATGCTATGGCTGGACCATCTGCAAATGATTACTATGCTGCTGCTGATTATTACTTATCGACAGGTAAAGATGCTTCAAAAGCTAAACTATGGATTGACAAAGCAATGTCAATGATTGAAAAGCCAGGATTTTGGCAAGTTAGAAAGCAGTCATTAATCTATGCTGCTGCTGGAGATAAAAAAGGCGCAATTGAATTAGCTAAAAAGTCTATGGCTGGAGCTAAAGAAGCTGGTAACCAAAATTATGTGAAGCAAAATATGGATTCTCTAAAAGAATGGGGAGCGCTATAATTATAAGGAAAATTTAAGAATTAGACCTTTTGAGACATCAAAGGGTCTTTTTTTTATTCGTATTTGAGACTTATTTGAGTTCTTACAGTATCTAATAACGTCATGAGCTTTCTGCTAAAATCGAAGGTCATCACATCACTTTCAGTTTTGTGATTTCTAATAAGCTCATTAAAATGGAGGATTTCAAAACTAAGGCCATTAGTCTCACAATCAAATTCTATAGTTTCTTCTTTTTCTTCGGAAATGAGCGTTACGCTGCTTGGTCCATTAAAATAGGAATTAATCTTTAGTGTTCCATGTTCGCAATAAAAAAGAGCTTCTGTCTGTGTGTTTTCTATCAAAGTGCTTTTTAAATGGGCTTCTACACCATTACCATAAGTAAATAGCATGAAGCATGATGAATCGACATCAGTCTCAAAAAATGTTGCTTTAGATTCAATATGAATGGGTTCTCCTAAAGTAGATAATGCCGCAAAAATAGGGTAGATGCCAATATCGAGTAAACTTCCACCACCAAGGGATTTATTACATAATCTTGAGCTTAGATCTAATGCTGCTTTAAAACCAAAATCGGCCTCAATCTTCAAGATTTTTCCGAAGGTTTCGGCTTCAATATGTTGCAAGACAAATTTATAATTTGGAAGAAAATAGGTCCACATGGCTTCCATCAATAAGGTATTGTTAGCTTTTGCAGTCGCAATCATCTCATCAACTTCGCCCAAATTCATGGCTAAAGGTTTCTCACACAACACCGTTTTTTTATGATTTAGACATAAAATAGTATGTTCATTATGAAACGAATGAGGTGAGGCAATATAAACCGCATCAATATTTTTGTCTTTTGCTAAAGCTTCGTAATCATCATAAGCTTTAATTGCATTATAAGTTTCTGCAAAGTCCTTGGCTTTATCTTGACTTCTAGAAGCAACAGCATAGAGTTGAGCATTTTCAACTTGGAGTAAATCTTGGGCAAATTTGTTGGCTATTTTGCCAAGGCCTAGAATTCCCCAATTTATGACTTTAGGCTGTTGTGTACTCATCTTTGGATGTTAATGATTGTATAAGACAAGCTATAGTAATAACGATTGCGCACCCAACAAAATTCAACCATAGAAAGGGTAAATTGATATACTCGTATTCATTTAATAGAAATAATCCAATAACCAAAACTTGAGTAATTAATCCTGCCACAAATACTGCGTTCCCTTTAACAAATTTGAAAAAGAACCCTAATAGGAAAATACCTAACACATTTCCGTAGAAAATAGAACCAATAATATTGACGAGCTGAATTAAATTCTCCGCAAGATTGGCTACGCAGGCGACGCCAATAGCAATAATTCCCCAAGCTAAAGTGAAAAAACGAGAGGCTTTGACCATTTGTGAATCTGACTTTTCAGAAGTGTTTCTTTTGTACAAATCCATGGCTGTGGTGCTTGCCAAAGCATTTAGTTCACTTGCAGTACTTGACATAGCTGCACTTAGAATTACTGCGAGTAATAACCCTATTAAACCTCGAGGTAAATTGTGTAAAATAAAGTTTAAAAAGACGTAATCTTTGTCATTACTCTCTGTTTTTATATTCTTACCATCTGCAGCTTTATCGATTAAAATTCTAGCATCAGCTCTTAGTTTATCACTACTTGCATTTAAAATAGCTATAGATTTTGCAGCGTCAGGACTAGTGCTATTTACGAAGTCGTTTATGATGGCTTGCTTTTCATTAAAATTAATAGTCTGTTTGTCCTGTATGGCTTTGTACTCCTCGGCATATTGAGAGTTTAAAACAATATCAGTAGCATTAGGATTAAAATTTAAAGGCGCTTGATTAAATTGATAAAATACAAAGACCATAACTCCAACCAGAAGAATAAAGAACTGCATTGGTACTTTTAAGAGACCATTAAACATCATTCCAATCTGCATTTCTTTCAACGACTTCCCTGATAAATAACGTTGTACTTGACTTTGGTCGGTTCCAAAGTAGGAGAGCATTAAAAATGTACCACCAATAAGTCCACTCCATACGGTGTAACGGTTATCAAGACTAAAAGAAAAGTCAAGAACTTCCATTTTACCACTTGCACCAGCAATGTCAAGCGCTTTTGAGAATGTGATACCGTCTGGGAGCTTATCAATGATTAAACAGAATGCGATAATCATTCCTGTAAAAATTACTATCATCTGATGTTTTTGTGTCACATTTACGGCTTTTGTTCCTCCAGAAACCGTGTAAATAATAACTAAAAATCCAATGATAACGTTGAGTAATAATAAATTCCAGCCTAGCAAAGCAGACAAAATTATTGCAGGAGCAAAAATGGTAATACCTGCAGCTAATCCACGTTGGATTAAAAACAAAATAGCAGTAAGTGTTCTGGTTTTTAGATCAAATCTATTTTCAAGAAATTCATACGCTGTATAGACTTTAAGACGATGATATAAAGGGATAAATACCATGCAAATGATAACCATGGCAATAGGTAATCCAAAGTAGAATTGTACAAATCCCATCCCATCATTAAAAGCTTGTCCAGGTGTTGATAAAAATGTAATGGCACTTGCTTGAGTTGCCATAACAGACAATCCTATGGTATACCATTTTGAGGTGTTTCCACCTTTTAAATAATCTTGAACATTTTTACTGCCTCGTGACTGATATGTTCCGTAGACAACAATAAGTAACAGCGTACTAATAAGTACAATCCAATCTAATGTTTGCATCTTAAAAGGCTTTTGTGATGAAGTAAAATGCTATGATATATATGATATTGGCTGCGAGTACTAAAGTGTACATCTTGTTCCATTTATAGTTTTCCATTAGTTTTTGATTTGCTCTGGTTGGTTGATATCATTTTTTCCTAGAGATAACATATTAGCAAACAAGCGATACGCACCAGAAACTCCAGCAGGGAATTCTCTAAAAAAGCTTAGTCCTGTGTATATATAATGTCCTTTTCCATGTTTTGCGACAAGTAAGCTTCCTGTTTTTGGCGTTTCGCCTTCATCATTCATTGATAAGATAGGCGTAAACTCACTAGACCATTCTCCTGGAAAATATAATCCACGCTCTTGAGTCCAGCCCTCAAAATCTTTTGATGTTATTTTATTCGGTACGTTTAAAACGTCGTGATTCGTTGCTAATAATGTAACATCTGCAAATTCATCAGTCACACGATCTCGTGATAATTTTAAATCATAAGGCGCAATTTGATCCACTTTTAAACGACGGTTCGTATTGTACTGCACAATCATGTTTCCGCCTTGAGCGACATAATCAAATAATAACTGTTGCTTAAATTTAAGTTCTTCAACGGTATTGTAAGCTCTAATTCCAACTACGACTGCATCAAAACGTTTTAAATTTTCTACGGAAATATCTTCTGGTTTTAAAATCGCAACATTGTAGCCAATTTGTCTTAAACTTTCAGGAACAACATCACCAGCACCTTCAATGTAGCCTATATTTTGACCTCTTTTCTTAATATCTAAACGTACAATTTTACTTTGGCTAGGTAATAACACAGTTTGAAAAGGTATGTGATCATAATCAATTTCAATCAATTCTTTAGTGTAAACGTTATCACCAATATAAACCATAGGTGTTAGAAACCCTTCACTTTGCTCTTTTGGAGGAACAATAGTAAACACTAAACGTTGTTCTTGACCTTTGTTAGCTATAATTACCTTTTGTTTTTCAGGGAATACACTCCAGTTTTTTGGATGTGCAATTTGAACATAACCTTCAATATTGTCTCGCCCTGCTTTTACTTTAACTTCAATGTCTCTGTGGTTATCTGTATCAAGAATGATGACCTTTTCTGAAATTTTAGCTGATACTTCAGGAATGATTTCAAACGGTTTGTACACTTCACCTTTTACGGGATCATTAGTCTTGTAAACAATAGCTTTCGTAAAAGAGATATCAGCGTTTTGAATATTTAGATTGAATGTGATGTTAAGGCCTCTAGGTGTTTCAGGTTTGCCAATTAACTTATTGTCCTCAACTTCATACATCCCTAAGGTTCCTTTTTTAGTTAACCAATATGGTGTTGAAACGTTTTGGTCTGTTTTGATTTCTAACGTTTCTTTAAAATCAAAATCGGTATTATTATCTAATGTGATGTTCTTGTCAATTTTAATTCCGTTTGGATTAATAATACTTGACAATACTATTTTTGAATTACTGCGGTTAATCACCTCTAGGTTTAAATCAATAACAGCACCTGCAGTTGCGTGGTTTGAATTGGCTGTCACTTCGAGATATAAACCAGCACAAGCAGCTATGATATTTTTAACCTCGTTAGTTTTTATGTTTTTCCAGTGCGTATTCTCTAAATTCTGAATAGCTAAATAGGCTCTCATCAGTTCTGGGATAGAAGCCGATGGGTTTTTGAAATCATAGTTTTTCTCTACAGCGTAGAGAATATCTCCAATAGCTTTTCCACCCTCAACACGATTCCATGAGGTGTCGATACCTTCAAATATATTCGTCTTGTCTGTAGGTAAATCACCTTTTATGATTTCGATATATTCTATTTGTGATCCACGACTCCCTGTGCTGCCAAAACCTTGTGATTTGTGTTGGCTACGACTCAAGGCGGCTATTTCTGGATTACTCAATCCGCTACTCGGGAAATACACACCAGTATCTACCGCAAGTAAATTAGATTTATCTGCTTTTTCGAAGTTTTCACGACTTCCGTAGAACCACCAAGAGGTATTGAAGAACAAGCGTTGTGGTTGCCAAATATTAGTACGTGACAATTGTTTTGGATAGGCGTTTTTATCACCAACTAAATCAAAAGCTTCGACGCTTAACATCGCAGAACTTGTATGGTGACCATGAGTAGTACCAGGAGTTCTATGATTAAAACGATTGATAATTACATCGGGTTGAAACTGTCTAATAGCTAAAACGACATCACTTAAAACTTCCTTTTTATTCCAAATAGCTAAAGTCTCATCTGGATGTTTAGAGTATCCAAAATCATTTGCTCTGGTGAATAATTGTTCTCCACCATCTGTGCCGCGCGCAGCGAGGAGCTCTTGAGTTCTGATAACTCCTAGAAGCTCTCTAATTTCTGGTCCAACGAGATTTTGTCCGCCATCACCACGAGTTAATGAGAGGTAAGCAGTTCTTGCTTTTACATCATTTGACATGTAAGAAATCAAACGTGTATTTTCATCATCTGGATGTGCAGCAACATATAAAACAGAGCCTAAGAAATTGAGCTTTTTTATGGACTCATGAATCTCTGAAGATGTCGGTTTTTTTGGCTGTTGCGCTGTGATTAGCGATATTGAAAATAGGGCAAAAAGAAGTAAATGTAATCGTGTTTTCATTATATGGTAATTAGCTAGAATCAAATATAATCAAGTATGGTACCTGAGTGGGTGTTTTTAGATTTCTTTAACGTTAATTGAAAAGTGACTTCTGAATTGGTACAGAATCTTATAACCTTTTTTTTAAGAGTTTAAATTAGGAGCATGTAAAGTTTTCTCTTAAATTTAATAATTCTTACGAATTATATGTTTTACTAGAGACTATACGGGAGTTATTTTTTTTATATAACACTGATTGTCATTATTTTATGTGTGTTTATGTTTTTCGTTATTTTTTATTACTAAATTTTTGAATGAAATTATTAGAAAAGAGTAGGTATTATTCGTTTTGGATCCTAGATTTATTAAAAGGAGGCAAAATAAAATCACACTATAAGGATATTAAGTCCATTTTGGAGAATTTTGATAGTGATGATTCTAAAAAAATGAGAGATACTCATCTCTCAAATCTGCTGAACCATGCGGTTAATACTACTCCTTTTTACAAACCTTATAAAGGATTCCTCTCTATCGATGATTTTCCAATTATTAATAAACTTCAACTAAGGCATTCTTTTGATGATTTTCTTTCAAAAGATTTTAAAAATAAAACTAGTTTTGAGGTGAGTACAAGTGGGTCAACAGGTACTCCTTTTAGAGTGCTTCAAGATAAAAACAAGAAAGATAGAAATATTGCAGATACTATTTATTTTGGAGAAAAATCTGGATATCAATTAGGACATAAGTTGTTTTATTTAAGAGCATGGAGCGCTATGATTGAGAAAAATAGATTAACTGTTTTTTTACAAAATATTGTATCTATTAATGTTAAGAATTTAGATGATAAAACAAATTTTAAGTTAATTAATCAAATTAAAAAAGGAAATTCTAGTAAGGCTTTCATTGGGTATCCTTCCGCTTTCAGAGAAATTTGTAAATATTTAGATTCTATTAATTCAAAACCTATAAAAACGAACATAAGCTCAATGATTGCAAATGCTGAGGCACTAAGTACGCACACAAAGGAATCTGTTAAAAAATATTTTGGATTTGATATTTTATCGCGGTATTCAAATATGGAAAACGGGATTCTGTCCCAGCAAATAAGTAATGAGGGTGATAATTTTCATGTAAACTGGGCGAGTTACTATATCGAGATTCTAGATTTAGAAAAGGATATACCTTTGGCTTATGGGGAGTTAGGAAGAGTTGTTGTTACCGATCTATTTAATTTCAATATGCCATTAATTCGTTACGATACAGGTGATTTGGCAATTATGGATATTGACAAAACTCGTTTTAATGGTGCGCCATCTTTTGTTCAAGTAGAAGGTAGACGAATGGATGTCATTTGTGATACGAAAGGCAAACCAATGACTACAGTTGCCTATGAATTAGAATATTTTCCAGAATTGAATCAATTTCAACTCATTCAAGAAACCGAAAAATCATATTGTGTTAAGGTCAATAGTGAAGGTGATTTTAAACGAGAGGACGAAATGATTTCTGTTTTAAAGTCCTTTTTAGGTGAAGACGCCATAATCAATATAGACTATGTTGATGAGGTTCCTCAATTATCGTCTGGTAAAAGAAAACTTACTTTAAACAATTATAATTCTTAGTAATATATTGGTTTCTTCACTATTTAATATCTAGTTAGAATTAAATATCATTAATATAACCCTTACATAATTTAAAATTCACAAGGTCAACAGTGTTTAAGCTTTCATCAGTGTCTTGCATCACGCATCTTTCAGTTTTACAAGGGTTAAGTATCCTGTAGTGGTAAATTTCATGAACAGTTATTTTTTGTAACCGACTTTTATAAAGGTATGGTTTTGCATTTTTTTATTCTGAAAATAGTCACTACGCAACGTTGTCTTGGTTTGTAAGCCAAGCCGAAAATACCCCAATCTGAGTATTTTGATTTAGGTTGCTTTTACGTCACTTTAAGCATTACGTTTGTAGTTTAGATCTCGTTTGAAGTAATCTCTATGACATAATCAGTCGAGTCTGGGCGATGTTTTGATAAATCGACGAGTAAAGAATCTGCTCTTTACCGTGGGCTTTTAATATTGACAAAGGCATGTTTTGGATGTTCTTTTTGTATTTAAAACATAAACCTCAGTTTGGTCGCTGATTTTTAAAATCTCAATCATAGCTTCTAAGAAGTGAGTATCAATATTACCATAGGGTTGAATACCTATTTTCTCCGTTTTATATGTACACGAGAATACGGCAATACTAAAAAGAGTAATTATGAATCTTTTTATTTACTAGAATTAATTTGGTTATTCCTCGGACCAAACTCCTAGCTCATTACCTGAAGGGTCAATAAACTGAAATCGTTTTCCGCCGGGAAATGAAAAGATATCAACAGAAATCTCACAGCCAGAATCAGTTATTTTTGCTTTGATAGTTTCTAAATCATCGTGTTGAATAATGACTAATGCACCGTTTGTAATTGGTTTGTCTGTGTGTTCGAATCCACCAGCTAATCCACTATTAGAAAAAGAAGTATATGTTGGTCCATAATCTGTGAATGTCCAGCCAAATACTTTGGTGTAGAATGATTTAATAGCTTCAAGATTGTTGGCGTATAATTCTATGTAGTTGATGTGGTTGTTATGTGAATTCATACTAACTTATAATTTGTTGTAAAATATCAAAAATTATTACAGCGTAATTCTTTTGTCGTTAAACAGAATCAATACCATCGTCACGACGACCCTCAATTGCGTTTTTCTCTACTAAAGTTACTGGTTTTTGTAGGATTAAGTTATTGGGGTACGTTACCAAATCTCCATTATTTTGTCTCAAATGGAGTTGAAACGCTTGTATGTCTTCTATTATCGCTTCTATTGGGAAATCCTTATCATGAATTTTAATTTTATCTCCTACTTTATAAGGAAAGGAAAAGAACATAATAATTCCAGAAGTCACGTTACTTAAAATAGACCAAATGGCGAAAAGGGCAATTCCCATTACTGCAAATACAGAGGAGAATAGCACTACCATATCTTTAAATTGTGCCCCAAAAACAAAAGATTCTATGATCAACATGATAAAGAACAAAGTAACGGTTATGTATCTACGTATAAGTTTGATACGAGCGTTATTTACACCGTTTTTTCTTCCTATTTTCTTTACAAGCTCATGACTTATAAATCGAATTAAAAGTATAAAAAGCAGCACAAAACTTGTAAGGATTAATTCAGATTGGTACGTTTCTAAAAACATAAAATATAGTTTAATTGAGTGTTCAAAGAAACACTACAACTTAAATAGTTGCCTATTTAAGTTGTAGTGTTTCACGTAGGTTTTTATCAGTATTGGAGTTTTTATTCCAGTATGGCGATTTAATAGTTTTAAGTTGTGTTGCTTTTGTGGTAAGTGTCTTTCCACCATGTCCATCTTTATATGTTTCTTCCCAACTGGTAATATCATAAGGGAATTCTGTATTGTAATTTATAGTTAGTTTACGATCAAGTTCATGATAATTGATGATATATTGCCCAACTTTATTAATCGCTTTTGCAAAATAAGGTTTGGTTTCGATGTGTTTAAGTTGCAAAAATTCTAGTGAGGGAATAGCTTCAAACTCTCCCACTGGCAAACTTTTTGGATCTAATCGTAATTGAGTCCATAATTCATTTTCTAAAATAGCTTTGTCTATCGTAAAATCGTCATCACCTTCACTTTCAAAATAACTATGTGATCTAATTTCAAACTGATCACGGTTATTAAGCTGAGCATATACATGGCCACACCATTCCTGGACAGAGCAACTCACTTTTAATGCATGTTGATTATTACTTACGGCATAAAATGTGGATTGCATTATAGAATAGGGATACACACCAGTACTAAAATTTTTAGTGAAATTCAGTTTTAAAATAGGCGTATTTGCTTTGTCATAGCGATCTGATTTTACTTGTTTCTGCGGAAGAAAATCTTCTGTAACAAACACTAAAACAGCAGTGCCATCACGCATTTCGCCATACCTAGCTTGTTCTAATTTATAAGACGTTATTTCTGCTTCTCCTGCATACCAATAGTCTTTGAATTCTTGAGTAGTTTTAAAAGCGGAAGTATTCAGAAAGGGTTCAGTTACTTCGGAAATTGGCTCACTTTTGAGAGCTTGATCTTTTGTAGCAGTATTGTCTTTACAAGAAGCAAACATTCCGAAGAAAATAAGCAACGTAATAGGTAGGTTGTTCATGGCCAGTATATTTCTTGCAAAAGTACAAATCAAACCTTATAAGACCATGCTGTTTAACGTTTTGTAAAGCAGGTATGTTGGTAAACCTACAACATTGGTATAGGAACCTTCAATGTTTGTGATCCCTATCTGTCCAATCCATTCCTGAATTCCGTAAGCTCCTGCTTTATCATAAGGTTTACAGGTTTTGATGTAGTAATCAATTTCGTTTTCGGTAAGCAATTTAAAGGTTACTTTGGTTACCGCATGCACTGTTTTTTGTGTCGTTGTTGTCGTGAATGTAATAGAGGTAATAACGTCGTGAGTTTTATGACTCATTGCTGATAACATTTGAAATGCATCATCGTGGTTTTTCGGTTTTCCGAGTGCTTCGTTCTCGTTCCAAACAATGGTATCACTGGTAACGAGAATATCGTTGTCTTTTAATTCGTCCTTAAAAGGTTGCGCCTTTAACTTTGCTAAATAATCACTAATTTCATAATGGTTCAAATTTTTGGGATATACTTCATCAATAGGTTTTAATCTGATCTCAAAATCCAACTCTAAGTCTTTGAAAAATTGTTGACGACGAGGCGATCCAGAAGCTAGAATTAAGTTATGATTTTTGAGTTTATCTTGAATCATTTTAGGCGGTTTTAATTATAAGAGGGTAAAGTAGCAGCGATAAAATTCCAAATAGCATGACTAATTTATAAACCAAACTTATGTGCTTGTAGTGAAAGTTATTACTTGCTCCAAAAATTTTAATAGTCGCATAAATAGATGGTGCGATCACAAAAAGCAGAAAATAGCCAATCGCAACAGGTTGTTTATAAAGATACGTTACCATAAAATAGATAACTGCACCAATAGGAATCATACTGACAATAAAAGCAATTTTATTAGCACGTTCTCGTCCTAAAACGATGGGTAGCGTGTTCATGCCAGATTTATAATCGCCATCAACATCTTGAATATCCTTAATCAGTTCTCGAATCAAATTAATTAAGAATGCGAAAATGGCATAATCAAAAATGATATCAAAAAAAGTAAGTTGTGTGGCTCTATTTTGCGGAATGGTTGAAGGCAGTAATTCAAATATGCCTACAATAATAATACTCATTGCTACTAAGAAAGAGATTAAAATATTCCCAAATAAAACGGTGCCTTTGAGGTAAGACGCATAGACGTAAAGCGCTATAGAAATAATGACAAAAATGGCAAAGAATGAACTTTTGCCAACATGATGTGATAAGTAAAGGCCTAAAATAACACCTATTATATTTAACGCAAAAAACAGGTTATAAGCCAGATTCTCTGAAACCTGTTTACCAATAATGACCTTATTAGGTTTGTTGATACTATCTGTCTCAACATCATAAATATCATTGATAATATTACCTGCAGCAGCAATACATAGTGTTGTAAGTACTAAAAGTGAAAAACCGGAGGTGTTTAAAGTAGTGAGTACGTCAAAAGATTCAAAAAGCGCGTATTTGATAAGTACTTGCGCAAGGATAATCATTAAGAGATTTTTCCAACGTATGAGATTGAGAATATGCAATGGATGTCGTGTTGTTAGTTGTTGATTTGTTAGTTTTTAATTTGCGCTATTGGGATCAAATTATGGACTTCTTTAATTTTAACTTATTAAAATAAAATTTCTATTTTCCTTCTCTTGTCCTGTATCATTTTATCTGTAATAAACCAAATCAAAAGCTAAAAACGAATAGCGAATATCTATTTTAATCGTACTTAGCATCAAAATTCCCATCCCATTTGCCTTGTACTTTCATAATTTGTTCAATAATATCTCTTGCAGCGCCTTGACCTCCTCCTTTGTGAGAAATATAATGGCTTACAGCTTTAACTTCTATGGCAGCATCTTGCGGACAAACAGCCAATCCAACTAATTTCATAACAGGAATATCAGGGAT
>JAWUWM010000035.1:0-29070 GCA_034111845.1 Psychroserpens sp.
AATTATTATAATAGTATTGGTTTTTAGTTTAACCAGTTGCAAGGCGCAAAAAAATGAAGGACATTCTTTTTTTATTGCAGGGCATACTTATGGTAATCCAAATGATAAAGACCACCCATTAGGTTTGTACCAACCCTTTAAAGATAAATTTGAGTCTATTAATAAAGATAAAAATATTGAATTAGGGTTTTTATTAGGAGATATAGTTTGGAACTCAAAGAACCCTGTTTATTGGGATGCAGCAATTAAAGATATTAGTGCTTTGAGGCCAGAGATTCATGCTGCAAGAGGAAATCATGACGGATCATTAGAGCTGTTTGAGAGTCATTTTGGAAAGTCTTATAAAAGCTTTGTTCACAAAAATAATTTATATATCATCATTGATTCTAATCTAGATGAGTGGAATATTTCGGGAGAACAATTAGTACTCTTAAAGAACGCAATTGAGAAGAATAAAAATAATGTAAATAACATATTTATACTCACACATCAAATGATATGGTGGCATAAAAGAATATATCCAAAGCCATTTCCAAACTCATTACATCACAAGTCCCCAGATTCAAATTACTGGACTCTTATTGAACCTCTGTTAAAAGGGTTAGATAAACCTGTTTATTTATTTGCAGGAGATGTTGGAGCGTTTTCAAAAGAACGTCGCAAAAAAGATCACATTATAGAGTATGATTATCATAAGGATGGAAATCTAACCTATGTAAGTAGTGGAATGGGTGGAGGAATTAGAGACAACTTTGTTATTGTTGATATATCAGCTGATGGCGCAGTTAATTTTAGATTAATTCATTTAAATGGGAGTGATGTTAATAGCTTAGGTAAATTGACAGATAACTTTAAATCAAAGTAAGACAAAAATCATTTAATGAAAAAACATGTATTAAAAATCATTATTGGAGTTCCTCTCTTATTATTGGTTATTGCCTTGGCTTTATCTGCACAAGACAATAAATCGCCTGTATTAGGTCAAGAATTTAATGCATACTTAAAACCATTGCCAAGTGATTATGAAGGTGCTTTGAGATTGGCGAAGACTGATGATTTAAATTTCTTTACATCAATCATAAATAACTATTCTATACGGGAATTATTGATTTTTAAAGTATTTCCAGATGATAATGATGTTAAAACTGATTTTATAGTAGACCTCTATCCAACTGATAAAAAACACTTAAAAGGCGATAGTGAGTTTATATCTTTTACTATTATTAATGATGCTGTATTGTTTAATAATGGAAATAAAACATATGGTGTTTTTAAACTATCACTTCCTTTGATAAATATAGAAAAACTTGTTATTAAAAATAAAATTAAAAGAAAAATAGATCAACCATGGGAATCTGTGTTGACCTCCCCTTTTGAAAAATTACAGAAGCTTGAGATTTCACAAGATTTGCAATGGAATGAGGTACAAAAAAAACCTATGATTTTTTCATCTTTATTTACCCAACAATTAGGTAAATATGACATAAAGTATTTGCCAAGTCATCTCGCTGAAAAAGACAATCAATTATCCAGATTTTATAAGGCAGTCGATGATTTTATGTCTTCGGAAAAAATAACTTTCGTGAATATCGGAAGGCCAAATGTGTTTTGGAAAAAATTTAATGTTAGGGACATTACTTTATTGGAAGAATTAGAGTTTGTAGGAGATAAAAGTGATGCTGTCAAAGAAATTTTTAGTAATTATATAAAAGGTGAAGAATTTAAGACTGTTTTTAATTCAGAAAAATTAGCATATTATAATGCTTTAAAGCCTGTTTTTGTTGAAGACTGTGCAAGACAAGAATCTTATTTTTTATATAATCCTGAAACTAGTGTTTTAGAGCCTTTTCATACCATATCTAATTGCCCAAAAGAAAAAATATATGCGTATTTGAAACCTTCAAAGATTGAAGATGATAACTATCTTCAATCTTATATTTTAGCTTTAGAATACGTCTCTCAAATAGACCTTTTTGAAACTTTTATAAAAGATAACCTACCATTTAAAAATGAAGTTGTTTTAATAAATGATTATGATCCTAGTCACGTGTTCGATTTTGATATTTTGAGAGCGAATCAAAGAGTAATTAGTAAAAGTCTAAACCCATCTTCTGCGCTAAAGTCTGAGTTAATTTCAATTACCAAAACTAAGATGACGCTTTCGGTTTTTAATACCTCTAATTATACAATTGATATTTTAGAACTCAATCACAATAATAATAAGACCATTACGAGTTTAAGCCCTAGAGTGCAAGTTAGAAGCAACCAAAAGGATACAATAACGATTGATTTACCTCGTAGTTTTGAAAATTTATTTGTTAGTAAAAAGAAAAAAATTATAGGGTTTGTTTTACCAAAACATATTTACGCATTGTTTATTAAATATCGTTTTACTGGCTTAGATATAACGCATTCATCATCAATTATTCCCTATCAAAAGAATGATACAGTAGAGGATGATCTGTTTAGAACGGAAGCTTATATAAACAACCATAGATATATTGTTATTGATAAAAAACAGAAAGAGATTACGTTTTCTAAAGATTCTGTAGTGATTTCATCTCCATTGGTGATTCCAAAGAATTATACGTTTAAATTAAATCCAGGAGTTATTATTAATATTGTAATTGGTGGTAAAATTATTTCATATTCCCCTTTAAGTTTTATAGGCACTGCAGAAAAACCTATTAAAATCTATTCGTCTGATAAAAAAGGACAAGGACTTTTGGTGCTAAGCGAGCAAAAGAAATCAATACTAAAGCATGTTGTTTTTGATCATTTACGAAACCCTACCCATGGAAGTTGGGGTGTTACGGGTGCAGTAACGTTTTATGAGTCTCCTGTTGATTTGCAGTTCGTTGCAGTGAAAAACAATGCTTGTGAAGATGCATTAAATATAGTAAGAGCAAAATTCACAATGGATCAAGTTTCTATTTCTAACACGCAGTCTGATGGGTTTGATGGCGATTATGTTCAAGGAACAATATCAAACTGTCAATTTGATAATTTAGGTAATGATGCCATTGATGTTTCGGGTTCTGACTTAATAATTACAAATGTGGTGATATCAAATGCAGGAGATAAAGGACTTAGTGCTGGAGAAAATAGTAAAATGAGTATAGATACAATAGAAATATCTGATAGTGAAATTGCTATAGCGGGAAAAGATTTATCTATAATTAATGCAAAAAACTTAAAAATATTAAACACGAAATTAGGGTTTACAGCTTTTCAGAAAAAGCCAGAATTTGGACCTTCAACAATAACTGTTACTGGTATTTTAATGACAGGTATTGAAACAAAATATTTAATAGAAAGTTCGTCTTCTATGTTTGTAGATAATGAAAAAATTGAAACTACTCAAAATGTAAAAGATAGAATGTATGGTGTTGAGTTTGGAATAAGCAGTGCCGAAACAAGAAATACGCCTCAACAATGATATCAAAACAATTATTATTGCAAGCAAAAGAAATTGAAAATAGTGAAGAGCTTCACTATATAGATGAAAGTCATAACTATAGATATGAAAGAAAATTTACAGTTCCCAATGAGTTTTCTCTAAAAAGTGTAGAGCAATACATTAAGCGTAATAAGGCCTTATTTAGAGAGGTTTTTCATTTGCGACAGGTAAACAATATCTATTTTGATACCGCTGCATACAATGACTATTTTGACAATGTACTAGGAGTGTCTGATAGAAAGAAAATTAGAATACGTTGGTACGGAGATACTATTGGTCACATAAAAAAACCAGTATTAGAAGTTAAAATAAAAAAAGGAATTGTAGGAGATAAGTGGTCCTATAAATTAGAGCCTTTTGTACTAGATAACAATTTTGATAACACGACTATTCAAAGTGTTTTCAAAAACTCTAAATTGCCATTACCTATTTTAGAATCGGTTAAAATGGTAACACCTACTTTGCTCAACTCATATTCAAGACGTTATTTTATGTCTGCAGATAATAAATTTCGGGTTACATTAGATTTTAAATTACTCTATCATAAGATAGATAAACGTTTTAATAATTTTAATTTTGCTCCGGTAAGTGATGAAAATAAAATAGTAGAACTAAAATATGGTTTATTAGATGATGATAAATCAAGTGCAATTTCGACTCAATTTCCTTTTAGGTTAAATAAAAATTCTAAATACGTTAACGGTATAAATACAATAAAACGATTTCCACAATAAAACTATATATAATGCAAGAACAAACTTTTTTAAACGATATAGCTAACCAATTTGGTTCAGCAGAATCATCAATAGTTGATTTTTTAATCAACATTTTTATCACCATAATTTTATCCTATATCATTGGTTTGGTCTATTCGAAGTATGGGAATTCTTTGTCAAATAGAAAAAAATTAATGCAAACATTTGTGTTAATTTCTGTGACCGTTATGCTAGTAATTTCAATTGTTAAATCATCTCTAGCATTATCATTGGGACTTGTAGGGGCATTATCTATAGTGAGGTTTAGAACAGCAATTAAGGAGCCTGAAGAATTAGTGTACTTTTTTGTTGCCATAGCCTTAGGTTTAGGAATGGGAGCCAACCAAAGGATTGTTACTTTAACTGGTGCAATCGTTATTATATTATACATTGTTATTCAAAATATGAACTCAGTAAGACATGCTGTTCAGCAAAATTTGATTGTGACTATAGCGAATACATCAGATAAGGGGTTAGATGAAAATGTAATATTAGAACTACTTAGAAATCATTGCTCAAAAATAGAATTAAGACGTTTAGATGATATCAATAACTCAACAGAGTTGTCTCTTAACGTAGAATTTAATGATTTTGAAAGTATTATAAAAGCCAAAAATGATTTGAAATCTATTGGTGATATTCAGTTTAGTTTCATTGAAAACTATTAAATAAATGAAGCTTAAATCTTCAAATACATTTACTAAATTATTTTTACTGAGCCTTGTGATTTTGGTAACGGTATTGTTGTTTGTTAAACCAATTAAAAATAAACAGCCTAAATATCTAGAATCACCAGAAGCTGAACATTTAACAAATTTAGAAGCTATTCAATTAACGTTTAATGAAAAAGCATTTAATAAAATTGAAAAGAAAAGGTTTAAAGCTTTAAGTAAGGGTGTTTTAGAAACTAATGACCAAGACTATGTGCCAGCAACTGTTACTTTTCAGGATAAGGATTACAAAGCCGAAGTTAGGTTAAAGGGAGATTGGACAGATCACCTCAAAGGGGATAAATGGTCATTTAGGATTAAATTAAAAGGAGATGAAACCATTCTTGGAATGCGTAAATTTTCAATTCACCATCCACAAACAAGAGGTTTTTTCTATACTGCAGAGTGGCTATATTTAAAAGCTATAAAGCGAGAAGGTTTAATGGGCTTACGTTATAACTATGTTGAAGGTTCAATCCATGTAAAATGTAAAAGCAAATCAAAAGACATAAATAAAAATGTTGGTATTTATGCTTTAGAAGAAACATTTGATAAAAGAACGATTGAGAGTAATAGTGGTAAAGAAAGTGTTATTTTAAAATTTTCTGAAAATAATTTTTGGAATGAAGTAGGTAAGAGTATTGATGTTGGTTCTGCAATGGGTTATAAATGGGGGGACTTTATGAATTACGATTTGGTATCTAAGACTAAATATCAAATTATGCCTTTTTCCGAGGAAAAAACGGTACTAGATAGTACTATGTTTAAATACTTTAAGGTAAGCAGGCAGCTCCTTGAAGATGTTTATTTAAAAAAACGCCCAATACATGAAGCGTTTGATGTAAAAAAATTAGCAATGCAAAATGCTGTTTTAAATCTTTTTGGAGCAGCACATGGCACATATATTATCAATTTAAGATTTTATTACAATCCTATAACCTCAAAACTAGAACCGATTGCATTTGATGGTAACTCAGGATTAAAGCTAAAAAAATACGAACACTTTTTGTTTCTTGATAAGGAAAAAGATACAGTATACTTAAAAGAATTAGCGTATGCATTAGATAAAGTTAGTCGTCCAGAGTATTTACAAACTTTATTGGCAGAGCACCAAGATGAAATGGCTCTCTTTGAGAGACCGCTTAAAAAAGAATTTTTTAGCAAGGGTTTTTCTAAAGCTAATTTAGAATTTAATCAAGATTTTATAAAAACAGAGCTCGTTAGACTCAAAAATAAATTTAAGTTAGACGATATCATTATAGATACAGAGCCATTAGTAGAAGATGTAAAAACCCCAGATGTTTCCCTTTGGGTAAATAACAAGGTTAAAGTCTCTAAAACTTCTCAAATACTAGATAAGCAAAGCGTTTATAGGATGTCAAGAAATAATACAATCTCTCCATCATATTCTATGATAGCTAATAACAAAGTTAATAACGGAAAACGCTACAAAACTAGTATCCTATTAAAAAAAGCAGATGTCGGCAGTTTCTTTGGATTAAGAGTCCAGGGTGAATTTCCTCATAGGTTAGATGCTATATTTAATTTAGAAGCAGGAACGGTTAAAGAGGCTAGTGTAGGCGGTAATTTTGATAATATAAAGGCAACGATGACACCTTTAGGTAATGGCTGGTATAAATGTGTTCTCTTCGGAAATATTAAAACCAACAATATTAAAATAATTTTAGGACCAACCTCTAAGGACAAAAGAAGTAAAAGCTGGGAAGGAGCTGCTACAGAAAACTGTGAAGCATTTTTTATACCCTCCAGTTTAAAAATTGAAGAAGTATCAGAATAATATGGACATGAAAAAAAATTTAGAAGTAGCTATTGAAGCGTGTTTAAAGGCAGGAGAAGTCATCATGGAGGTTTATGATACTGTTTTTGATGTTGAATATAAAGATGATAAATCACCACTCACAGAGGCAGATAAAAAGGCTAATGAGGTGATTAATTCATTCTTAGAGCCTACATTAATCCCTATTATTAGCGAAGAAAATAAGCAAACAGATTATTCAGTTAGAAAAACCTGGTCAACATGTTGGGTTGTAGACCCTGTTGATGGCACTAAAGAGTTTATAAAGCGCAATGGTGAGTTTACTGTAAACATTGCATTAGTAGAAAATGGTAAGCCTATACTAGGCGTAATTTATGTTCCAGCTTCTAAAACATTGTATTTTGCTGATGTTGCAATTAATCAAGCCTACAAATCAGATTTAAACGCGCACAACACAAGTTTAGACGAGGTTGTTAAACATGCAAAAGCGCTTCAAACTAAGAAAAAAAGTAATCAAGTTGAGGTCGTGGGAAGTCGATCTCATATGAATCAAGAAACCTTAGATTTTGTTGAAAACTTAAAGACTTCAGGTAAAGATGTGACAATTGTATCTAAAGGAAGCTCATTAAAGTTTTGTCTCGTAGCCGAAGGTAATGCTGACATATATCCTCGATTTGCACCAACAATGGAATGGGATACAGCAGCAGGACAAGCGATCTGCAACGCTGTCGGAGTTGATGTGATTTCTAACGATACAAACGCAGCGCTTTTATATAATAAAGAGAATTTATTAAATTCGTGGTTTCTAGTTTCTTAAGATGGCAGACAAATCCTATAAAAGGCATATCGCAAAAACCATTACTTGGAGAGTTATAGGTACTTTAGATACTGTAATTTTATCATGGATTATTTCGGGTAGCCCAACAACAGGGTTACAAATAGGTTTAGCAGAGGTTATTACTAAAATGCTCCTTTATTATTTTCATGAAAGGGTTTGGTTTAAGATTAATTTATCGAAAGACGGGATCATATTAGAAAGTCGTAAAAGGCATATTGCAAAAACAATAACTTGGAGGTTTATTGGTACTTTAGATACCATGATTTTGGCTTGGGTTATTTCTGGAGACCCTTTAATTGGCTTAAAGATTGGATTTGCAGAGGTGGTAACAAAAATGCTTTTATATTACTTTCATGAGCGTTTTTGGTATAAAATCAACTATGGCTTACCAAGTAGAAACATATAAAAGAAACGAATATCTTAAGAAGTTTAGATGAAAGAAAATATTATTCCACATCACTATCAAGTATCAAAAAAGGATAGAATTGCTAATAATAAGCATAATTCATTCTTAATTTGGTTTACTGGTCTTTCGGGCTCAGGAAAATCTACTATCGCTAATTTGGTAGAAGAAACTCTATTTAAAGCTGGAATTAAAACCTATTCTTTAGATGGAGATAATATTAGAAAAGGAATTAATAATGACCTTTCTTTTGCTCCAACAGATAGAACTGAGAACATTAGACGAATTGCTGAGATATCAAATTTAATGGTAGATGCAGGTTTAGTCGTTTTTGCAGCATTTGTTTCACCGTACAAAAAAGACAGAGAGAACATTAGAACTATCGTCAAAGATGTTAACTTTGTTGAAGTTTACATTAACACTAGTATTGAGGAGTGTGAACGACGAGACGTAAAAGGGCTTTATAAAAAAGCTAGAGCTGGAGAAATTAAGAATATGACAGGCGTTTCTGCACCTTACGAGGCTCCAGAACGACCGGATATTGAGATTAAAACTGAAGACGAATCTATTGAAGATTCTGTAAAAAGAATAGTAGATTTTATAACACCAAAATTACAACTCAAAGATGAGTAAGTATTATTTAAATTATTTAGACGAATTAGAGAGTGAAGCTATTTACATCTTAAGAGAGGTATGGGCTCAATTTGATAATCCAGTAATTTTATTTTCTGGAGGAAAAGACTCTATTTTAGTTACGCATTTAGCTATGAAAGCTTTTTATCCTGCAAAAATCCCTTTTCCTTTAATGCATGTTGATACAGGTCATAATTTTCCTGAGACCATTCAATTTAGAGATGATATTATCAAAGAATTAGGCGTGAAACTTATTGTAGGTTCTGTACAAGAGTCTATTGATGAAGGTCGAGTTGCCGAAGAACGAGGTAAAAATGCAACTAGAAATGCACTTCAAATTACAACACTTCTTGATGCTATAGAATCAAATAAAATTGATTGCGCTATTGGAGGAGGACGAAGAGATGAAGAAAAGGCAAGAGCAAAAGAACGTTTCTTCTCGCATAGAGATGATTTTGGCCAGTGGGATCCTAAAAATCAAAGACCAGAACTTTGGAATATTTTCAATGGAAAACATTTTGAAGGTGAACATTTTAGAGCTTTTCCTATTAGTAATTGGACAGAAATGGATGTTTGGAATTATATAAAAAGGGAAAATATAGCTATTCCATCTTTGTATTATGCACACGAAAGAGAGGTTGTTTGGAGACAGGATAGTTGGATTCCGAATTCTGAATTTTTAGTGCTTGAGAATCATGAAGAAGTTATAATAAAGAAAATTAGATTTAGAACTCTTGGAGATATTACTATAACCGGAGGGATTGAATCTGATGCTGATACTTTAGAGAAGATTGCAGATGAAGTGTCTGGAATGCGTCAAACAGAAAGAGGAAATAGGAGTGATGATAAACGCTCAGAATCTGCAATGGAAGACAGAAAACGTCAAGGATACTTTTAATAAGAAATTAAGCTAATGTTAGATAATAATCAATTACTACGTTTTACAACTGCAGGAAGTGTAGATGACGGAAAAAGCACACTTATAGGTCGCTTATTATACGATTCAAAATCTATATTTGAGGACCAACTTCAAGCTATTGAAAATACCAGTAAAAAGAAAGGTCACGATGGTGTAGATTTAGCGCTATTTACAGATGGTTTAAAGGATGAGCGAGAGCAAGGCATCACTATTGATGTTGCTTATCGTTATTTTACGACACCAAAACGTAAATTTATAATAGCAGATACTCCGGGTCATATTCAGTATACTAGAAATATGGTTACTGGTGCATCAACAGCAAATGCAGCGATTATATTAGTAGATGCAAGACATGGAGTGATAGAGCAAACTAAAAGACATTCGTTTATAGCATCTTTATTACAGATACCTCATGTTATTGTGTGTATCAATAAAATGGACCTAGTTGATTATTCTGAAGAGGCTTACAACAAAGTAATCAATCAATTTGAAGAGTTTGCATCAAAATTATTGGTTCAGGATATCCGTTTTATTCCAATTAGTGCATTAGATGGAGATAATGTTGTTAATCGATCTAAAAATATGGATTGGTATCAAGGAGCACCTTTATTACATACTTTAGAAACGATGCATATAAGTAGTGATATTAACAAAGTAGATGCTCGTTTTCCTGTTCAAACGGTACTTAGACCACAGAGTGAAAGTCATAGGGATTATAGAGGTTATGCTGGTCGGGTGGCTAGCGGTGTATTTAGAGTGGGTGACGATATTACTGTTATGCCTTCTGGATTTACATCAATTATAAAGTCTATTGATGTCTATGAAGACGCATTGAGCGAAGCGTATGCACCAATGTCTGTTTCAATGACGTTAGAAGATGATATTGATATTAGCAGAGGTGATATGATTGTACGTTCAAACAATAAGCCTGAAGCCAGTCAAGATATAGAAGTCATGTTATGTTGGCTGCATAATAATCCTGCCAAACCGAGAGCTAAGTATAGTATTCGTCACACTAGTAATGAACAAAAAGCAATGATTAAGGAGGTTGTTTATAAAATAGATATTGAATCTTTAGGACGTAATACAGAAGACAAAGATTTAAATATGAATGATATTTCTAAAGTAAAGATAAGAACAACTAAACCATTAATGACAGATTCTTATCGTGAGAACAGAACAACAGGAAGTATTATACTTGTTGATGATGCAACTCATGAAACGGTTGCAGCAGGGATGATTGTTTAATTTGATATCTGAAGAACATATTATATGAGAAAGCTGAATTTAGTTGTATTTACAGTAGTTATTTTTTTATCATGTTCGAGTAAAATGTCAAAGCCAGAAAATCTTATTTCTGAAGAAAAAATGGTGAATATTATTTATGAAGTTTCAATTTTAACTGCTGCCAAAGGGGTTAATAAAAAGGAACTAGAAGATAATGGAATATTTCCAGAGGAGTTCGTTTATTCAAAATACAGTATTGACAGTTTACAATTTGTATCTAGTCTTGATTATTATGCAAGTAAAGTTGATACCTACGATAATATATACACTAAAGTTGACGAGCGTATTACATTAGAAAAAGAGCGCATTGAGATCGTTATAGCAGAAGATAAAAAAAATAAGGACAACAAGAAAGACAACAAACCAATTCAACGATTAGTTGACACTTTAAAAGTGGATAGTGAGAGAACAGAGTTTAAATAATTTTGTTTAAAAATTCAACAAACAGGTAAGGCTGTTCGTAATAGAGATGTTTTTAAGCTTACAAGAGTGTTTTCCTCTGATGCTGCTGATGTAAGACTTGAGAATCAGAAAATTTCTAAAGGAGAAACTATAGAAGTTTCTGTTTATGTCAAAAAGAGAAGAGATAGTAGTGCATTTGGTTTAAGAGTTGCTGGTGTTTATCCTAATAGAGTAGATGCAGTATTTAATCTAAGAAATGGATCACTAAAAGGGGGTAGGTCTAAAGGGTATTTTGAAAATGAAAAAGCCTCAATTAAACTAGTGGACAAAGATTGGTACCAATGCAAAATAATAGTAAAATCTAATATTGACCAAGTAAGGGTAGTATTGGGTCCAACCGATATTAATAAATCTGTTAAAGGGTGGGAGTAGAAATCTAAAATACTATCTTCTGTTTATACTGCGATTCCTGTGATAATTAGAGAATAAAAGTAACTATACACCAAGCACAAAATATGGTCTTATTTATTTTGTTGGTTAGAACAATGTTTTTTCTAAAAACACACAGAGGTTCCTTAAAAAGTAGTTATAATTGTTATTAAATTATATGTAATATTCGAATTTGAATTAATGTCGAATTTTTTTTGAATGAAAATATGAAAAAAAGCTTACCCGATTTTTTAATTGTAGGAGCTGCAAAATGCGGGACAACATCTTTAGGTGATTATTTAAATGAGCATAAAGACATGTTTATTTGTAATCCTAAAGAGCCAAAATATCTAACGTATAGCTTTTTAAAGAACGCTTACAAAGGTAAAGGTGATGATTTTACTAAAGAGAAAGCCACTAGTAGCTTAGAGGGTTATAAAACCTTGTTTAAAAAAGCGAAAGAGAATCAATTAAAAGGAGAGTCTAGTGTAGATTTACTATACTATTATGACAAAACAATCCCAATAATTAAAGAGGTTTTAGGAGACCCTAAGATTATTATTATGCTTAGAAACCCTTCTAAAAGAGCTTTTTCGGCATATTCTCATTTAGTCAGAGATGGAAGAGAAAGTTTGTCTTTTCTAGAAGGATTAAATCGAGAAGAAGAAAGAATACAACAAGATTATGAGTTTATTTGGGCTTATAAAAATGCTGGTTTTTACGCAGATGCTACACAAGCATTTCTTGATAATTTCACCAATGTAAAAGTTATTATTTTTGAAGACTTTGTAAAAAATCAAGAAGAAAACACAAAAGATGTTTTAAGTTTTTTAGGTGTTAAAAAGGAGTCTAGTCGCTTTTCTGAAGTTCATAGAAATGTTTCTGGCAAGCCTAAATCACAATTATTAAATACGTTACTATTAAAAGATAGTTATATAAAAACGGTAATTAAGACATTGTTTCCAAGTCATTTTCGAGCACGGATTAAGTATTTAATTCAAAAAAATAATTTAAATCCAATTGTTATTGGAGACGACGAAGCTAATTATTTAAAAGGTATTTTTGATCAGGATATTAATAAGCTTCAAGATATTTTGGATAAAGATTTATCCGTTTGGAAGTAATAAAACAAAGCTAATAACAGGTGAAATCTCTTAAATCATTAAAGTCTGTATTTCTCACAAAAAGTATTAATGTTCTTTTAATAAAGGTCTTTGGGGTCATATTGCAGTTTGTAGCAATTTTTATAATTACCAATAATGCTAGTGAAATACTTTTTGGTAAATTTAATTTCATGAGTTATACTCTAATTTTAATCGGAGCTATTTGTCTATTAGGAATGAATAACTCTTTTTTACAATTTTCTGGAAAACTTCAAGCTCAAGGTGCTTTTAATCAAGTAGTTTCTCTGTACAAGCGAATGCTAACTATATTGCTAGCCAATTTTCTTATTATTCTATTACTTTATTTGTGCTTAAGTGAATTAATGAATATTTCTTATTTTCAGGATAGTGAGGTTAAAACGCTATTTAACAACGTTATTTTTGTGCTTTTACCTTACACTATCTCTATTTTGAATTTTCAAGTTTTAAGAGGTTTGGGTTTGTTGTATATGTCTGAGATTTCTTCTAATATTTTTCGTTTTGGAAGCTTATTAGTTTTGAGTATCATATTATATTCCCTCAAGGATTATTCTAATCTAATTGAAGGTTACATTTTTATTTTTTATATAATTAGTTTAGTTACAACGCTCATTATATTTTTACAATTATTTAAGCTAAAGAATAACAAGCCATTGTCTAAAATAGGATACAAAGAGATTGTTAGAATATCTTTCCCAATGTCTTTTAGTTTAATTACACTATTAATGATGCAGAGTTTTGATGTGTTTATTCTAGAAGAATATTGGTCTTTTGAAACGGTAGCTTTTTATGGTGCAGCAGTAAAAATCACTACAGGAATAGGCATCATATTAACAACTATAAATGCAGTAATTGCGCCTGATATATCTAAGTTATACTTCTCAAAGAAATATCTAGAGTTAAAAAGCTTAATTATAAAATCAACGATGTTAAATTTTTATTTAACAATTCCCGTGATTCTATTTATATTTCTTTTTTCAGAAAAAATACTCGTTTTATTTGGAGAAAATTATGGTACAGCAAATTCTGCTCTGGTGATTATGATAATTGCTCAAATGTTTAATGCGTTTTGTGGATCAGTTGGTGTGTATTTGAATATGACTGGGAGGCAAAGAGTCTATCTCTATATTCTTGTGGTGGCATTAACAATTAATATAATCCTTAATTTAATTTTTATTCCAACATACGGTATGGTTGGTGCAGCTTTTGCAACGGGAATCAGCATGATTTTTTGGAATGTGATAGGCGTTATTTATATCTATAGAAAAGATAAAATTGGTGTTTTTATTTTAAGTAAATACTTAAAATAGGCCTTATTATTAATTAGCATCTAAATTTTATAATAATTACGATTTAGCAGGCGTTCAATAATATAGTTTGTTGTTATTTATTTCATCTTTTGTTTATACTATATTTGCTTTATATTTATGTAATTTTATTTCTGGATTGGGTGTCTACTAGTGTAATTTTATTCTTTTCACCCTAGAATTAACACGAAATTTAAAAATGAGCTTTAACGAGTAACAATTTAATGAAAGGCAAAACTATTTTTTTATTACTTTTTGTAACGCTTTTTTTACCATTGCTTATTTTTACTGTGGTACCTATTTATCTTAAATCATTATTTACGCTAAATTTCGCAGTTCTTTTTATAATGACTGCCTTGTATATTTATAAAGATTCTAGGTTTTCCCCAATTTTAGCAGCGTTTATTGTATTTAGTTTTTTGTTTTTTATTTTGGCCCCAATGCTACAAATACATGAAGTGTACAAGTTAAATGATTTGAAAATGCCTAATAAAATGATCTATAAAGATTATTTAATGGTAAAAACAAACATTTATATTTTTCTGTTTAATGTTGTTTTCTTTGTTGCCTATCGCTTCTTTATGTCTAGAAAAGCAAAATTAAGGCCATATAAATTTGATAAATTCTTACCTATTCACATTGTGATTTTATTTGCAATTAGTTTTACGATTCTTTTATTAAACTTTGATTATATAAAGGCAGAGTATTTTGATCATAACTATTTAGCTCTTGAAGGGACCTCTAAGTCAGCTTTATTGTTAAGGGAGAAAATTGTTTTAATGGTGCCTTTTCCTGCATTTATTTTAAGCGTTTATTATGTTAAAAAAGCTAAGAAAAAAAACACAAACTATTATATAATCATACTGTTTTCTCTACTGTTTTTAATATTGTTATTAGCCATTAAGAACCCTTTAACTGAAAAAAGAAATGCTTTAGGTCCAATCTATTTAACTATAATTTTCTTTTTAGTACCAAGACTTTTAAACACAAATTTCAAATCCTTAGTTTTCTTGTTTTTTGCAATGGTAATTATTTTTCCAACGATATCACTTATTACGCATTCGGGCTACTCGTTGGAGCAATTACGTAAAAAACCAGAGTTATTACTTTATCAATTAAAAAATCATGGTGTATCGAATACATTTACAACCTTAAATTATGATGCATTTATAAATTTTTCGGCAACAATAGAGCAGGTAGAGCGAGATGGATTTTCCTATGGGAGACAACTATCTGGGGGTGTATTTTTCTTTGTGCCCCGAAAAATATGGAAAGACAAACCAATATCGACAGGTGAGTATATTGGTCAATATCTCGAAAGAGAGTATAAAGAAAAAGGAAAGCGAAGTTTTAACAATCTTTCAAATCCATTGGTTTCAGAAGGCTACATAAATTTTGGAATTGTTGGTATTATTTTATTTGCAATTGGATTAGCTTATTTTTTGTTTATAATGTCAGTTTGGATTAATAGTTTGGATCCATTAAAGATTGCAGCAGGTTTTTATGCCTCAATGCATATGATATTTTTCTTAAGAGGGGATTTTACCAATGGTTACGCCTTCTTGATTGCAAGTTTCGCGGTTATTTTGTTAATACCTAAAGTGTATTTTATGTTGTTTCGAACTGCGCTAAAAAAACAAACAAGAAATGCTGAATAATAATAAATCAGCAGCACTGTTATTGCACTTTTTTTTGGTGATTAATAGTGCTGTAATTTTGGTTCCAGATAAGTTTAAGGGGATTCCTGTAATTGGGCTTTTGGCAAGCACCATTCTCTTTTATATTATCAATAAATCGGATAAGAAATTGAGTTCCCAATTGTTCATAGTAAGTATAAGCTTCTTCTCGGTACTACTAGTAAGCATATTGTATTCTCAAAATATAAGCTATGCTTTGAGGAAACTAGAAACAGGTCTATCCCTAATAGCTTATCCAGTTGTTTTTACGCTTTTATATAACTGCAAAGAAAAAATTGGTACTAAATTCATAACATCACTGAAATGGGTATTTATAATTTCATTGATATTTTTCTTAGCATCAACCTTTTTATACTATTTTTTTACAGAACCCTTCTATACGTTTAGAAGTACCATAATTCACTATCATACTTTAGTTGATTTAAGAATTTTAGGTTATGAAATCCATTCTATTTATTTATCAATGCACATAGGCGTGGGTGTCCTTTTTTTAATTGACATTATATCAAAAACTAAGAAAATTAAACTGGTATATGCTCTGTTTTTACTAGCCTTTCTTTTTGTGTTTATGGCCGTTTTAAACAAAAGAGGACCAATAATAGCATTAGGAGTTGTTGGGCTTGTTTTTTTCGTAAAAAGTAAGGTTACAACCAAACCAACATTATATGTATTAACATTAGTCACTGTTTTTGTTGTAACGCTAATCTTTATCCCTAAATTTAATAATATAAATAGGTTTAAAGAGTTAGTGGACTTTGAGGGTTTAAAGACAAACCCTAATTCGTCAACAGCTATTCGTTTAAGTATTTATAAGTGTTCAATTGAACAAGGTTTAAAATCCCCATTTATTGGTTATGGTTGGGGAGATGTAAAGGGGGTTTTAAATGAATGTTATAAAGCGGAAAATCAAAACTTATTACTAAAAAACTATAACACTCATAATCAGTTTTTAAGCATCTTTTTATCTACGGGTATAGTTGGGTTATTAATATTCTTATTCTACTTTTATTATATATTTAAATTTTCTAATAAAAATAGAAATCAACTGTTGTTTTTTCTATTATTGTATTTTGGATTAAATATGCTTTCAGAGAATATCTTAGAGCGCGAGGATGGTGTTATATTCTTTTCGTTCTTTATTAACTTGCTGCTGTTTAATTCTGAATCTGAAACAAAAGAATTAGCGGAGAAGTAAAACACTTGTTATATTATAAATTTTTGCAATGAATGTTATACACGTATTAGAGGATTATTCTTATCAAAGTGGTGGTATAAGAACTGTTGTTTTAGATTTGCATACAAGACTTTTAGATAGTGATATCAACTCTAAAATTCTTACGACGAAAATAGAAGATGGCGACGAGGCAATAAATGTTGAGGGCGACACAACACCATGGCGTTATTCAAAAAATTTGAAAAGCACCTTAAAAAATTTATATTCAACAAGCAAAATTGACCTTATTCATATTCATGGTGTTTGGATGTATCCGCAATATGCTGCTGCTAAGTTTGCAAAGCAATACAACATTCCTTTTTTAATAACATGTCACGGTATGTACGAACCTTGGTTATGGTCAAAAGGCACACTAAAGAAAAAAATGTATTTCAATTTGGTTGTTAAATCTGCGTTTTCAAAAGCAGATTATTTACATGCTATAACTAACAATGAAGCTAAGGAACTCAAAGTACTATTTCCTAGCACACCAACTGTCGAGATTCCAAATTTAATTGATTCTAAACGTGCTGTTCAAAGTGAATATAACAGTCAAGAAAAATACATTCTTTACGTTGGTAGGTTAGATTCAAAAAAGGGAATAGACCTACTAATTAAGGCGTTTTCAAATTTGAATCCAGAAGGTTTTAAACTTAAAATTGCAGGTAACTTTAATGATTACAAACAAAAATTAGATGAGTTAGTATTGTCACTTGGTATGGAGGACAAGGTTGAATTTTTAGGTTTAGTTACTGGGGAAGAAAAAGTAAAACTTTTCATTAATGCTTATGTTTTTGTAGCACCTTCACACTCTGAAGTTGTAGGTATGGTGAACTTAGAAGCTGCCATGTATAAAACACCTGTAATTACTACATTTCAAACAGGTTTAAAAAAAGAATGGTCTGAAAATGGTGGAATACTCGTTAATCCAAATGTGAGGGAGATAGAATCTGCACTACAATCAAGCCTTAATTGGACAATAGAACAAAGAAATGAAAATGGATTAAAGCTCCACAACTTTGTTTTAAAAGCCTATTCTTGGCAATATCGATTTGACGATTGGATTAAACTTTATGAAAGTATGCTTAAATAAGCTTACAATCAGTTATTTTACCTAACAACGGATGAGTTTTTTTATTTTTTAGGGGATTAACGAAGGATAATTTTATCTTTGAGATTATTTTAAAGTTGATGAAGAAAAAAATTTTAGTTACTGGTGGTTCAGGTTTTATAGGAACTAATCTTATTGAATATTATAAAGATAGTTATGAGGTGTTAAACCTAGATAATACGCAACCAAGAAATGAGTCTCACTTTGTTTACTGGAAGGACGTAGATATTTTAGACAAAGAAAAAACACTACAGCTTTTTAATGATTTCCAGCCACATTACGTGTTACACATGGCAGCAAGAACAGATTTAGATGGTAAAACTCTAAAGGACTATGCTGCTAACACTACTGGAGTAGAGAATATAATAACAGCAATACATCAAACGGCATCAATTGAAAAAGTTATTTTTGCTTCAAGTCGTCTAGTTTGCGAAATAGGGTATAATCCTAAAGATGAATTTGATTATAAGCCCTCAACTGTTTATGGAGAGAGTAAAATTGTTGGAGAGAAAATTGTTCGAGACTCTAAAAAATTAGATAATAATTGGATTATTGTAAGACCCACATCACTTTGGGGGCCATGGTTTGATATTCCTTATAAAAGCTTTTTTGATTCCATTCGGCGCAAAGTGTATGTGCATCCAAGAGGAAAAAGTATTTTCAAAAAATTTGGTTTTGTTGGTAACTGCGTTCATATTTTGGATAAATTATTGTTTGATAATATGTTGAATACCCAAACGGTATATTTGTCAGATTTTAATACACTTGAAGTCAAACAATGGGCTAATATTATTTCAAATAAATTTCACGGTCACAATATTAAATCTGTACCTTTATTTGTGTTAAAAACACTAGCCGTATCTGGTGATGTTCTAAAATTAGTAGGCTATAAATCTCCTCCAATAACCTCTTTTAGGTTAGATAATATTATGACCCCTATGGATTATGATACCACTAATGTTGAAGACGTGGTAGGAGCTTTACCTTTTAATTTAGAGGAAGGAACAGCCATCACATATAATTGGTATAAAGCCCATAATTAATGTATCAAAATTTAAAAACATTTACAGTCCCAGGAGATTTTCGAGGAAAATCTAAAGCTATTGTTCAGTTTTGGTGGATTGTTGAGAAAACTCTTTTTGCTTGGTCTCCACAATTTTTCTATGGTTGGAGACGATTTTTATTGAGGTCTTTTGGTGCAAAGATTGGAAAAGGCGTACTACTTCGTCCATCGGTAAAATGCACGTACCCTTGGAAAATATCAATTGATGATTATACTTGGATTGGCGAAGACTGTATTTTATATAGTCTGGGTAAGATAACTATAGGCAAACATGTAGCTGTGGCTCATGGCGTATATTTCAATACTGGATTACATGATTATACAAAAGAAAGTTTTGATATTGATCATAAGGAAGTGATTATAGAAGATGAAGCTTGGATTACGAATGATGTCTACATCGCGCCTGGAGTGCGAATAGGTAAAGGTTGTGTCATTGGAGCTAGGAGTAATGTGTTTAAGGATATGCCTGAAGGTTTTATTTGCTACGGAAATCCTGCTGATGCAGTAAAAAAGAGACATATTGAAGAATAATAACGTTACTATTATTGGTGTTAATTACTTTCCAGAGGATAGCGCCATTGGTTTATACACAACACAAAAAGCAGAGTACTTAGTCTCTAAGGGTTATAATGTTTCAGTTATTACGGGTTTTCCTTATTATCCTCAATGGAAAATTCGCTCAGATTATAAGAATAAAAAAAGATGGCATAAAGAAATCATAAATGATGTTAAAGTTTACAGGTACAAACAGTATGTGCCTGCAAATCCTACCTTTTTAAAACGAATAATACACTTACTTAGTTTTACCTTCGGAAATGTGCCTAATTTATTTAAAGTCGCTAAACCGAAACACGTAATTTGTATTGTCCCATTTACGTCCTCTATATTACTAGGGTGGTTCTTAAAACTCAGGTATCGATCAAAACTATGGATTCATATACAGGATTTTGAGTTTGATGCTGCCATAGACTCAGGTTTATTAAGTAGCGATAAGTCGTTCTTTATTAAAATTATTCTCTGGATAGAAAGAGCACTGTTAAATAAGGCAGACACCATAAGCACGATAAGTAATGGAATGCTTAAAAAATTAAAAACTAAAGTTGAAAATACAAATACATATTATCTAACTAATTGGTTAGATACATCTAAATTTAGAGTTAAAATAGATAAATCACATGCGTATTTAAATTCAGAAAAATTTAAAATTCTATATTCTGGAAATATTGGAGCAAAACAAGATTGGAATTTCTTTTTTAATGTTTTAGATAAACTTAAATCTATAAATGATATTGAGGTTATAATAGTAGGAGAAGGTGCAGAAAAAGAAAAAATAGTAGAGGGTATTAAAAAATATGATTTCGTTAAACAGTTTAACTTAGTGCCCTATGAAGAACTTCCTATACTTTTATCTAGTGCAGATGTCCATTTCCTTTTTCAAAAAAGCGATGTAATAGATACTGTAATGCCCTCTAAATTGTTAGGTATGATGGCGAGTTCTAAACCTTCAATAGTTACAGGTAACAAGCATTCAGAAGTAGCGGCAGTTTATAAGGATTCACAAGGAGGATTTTATTTTAGCGATAATGCTTTAGAGCAAGTTGTAGAATGTTTTAAAACTTTAAAAAGGGACAAACATCTTTGCGAACAATTAGGAAAGAATGCAGAGGCTTACGTTATCAAAAATTACTCAAAAGAAAATATCCTAGATCGTTTTATTGTTGAGCTAGAAAAGTAATCTTCTCTTTTAAATTAAATTATTATAATCTACCGTCTTTATTTTTCTATTTTTGTTGTTATAATATCAAGATTAATGAAAAGTATACTTATAACAGGAGCAGCAGGTTTTTTAGGCTCACATTTGTGCGATCGCTTTATAAAGGAAGGTTATAGAGTTATAGGTATGGATAACTTTATAACTGGAGATAAGCGAAATTTAGCACATTTAGAATCTAATGTTAATTTTAAGCTCATTGCACATGACGTTACAGAGCATGTAACGGTTGATGAAGACTTAGATTACATATTACACTTTGCGTCACCTGCGAGCCCAATAGACTATTTAAAAATCCCAATTCAAACACTTAAAGTAGGTTCATTAGGGACCCATAATTTATTAGGTTTAGCTAAAGTCAAAAATGCTAGATTACTAATTGCATCTACAAGTGAAGTGTATGGAGATCCCCTTGTTCATCCTCAAACTGAGGATTATTATGGTAATGTAAATACAATTGGACCACGAGGAGTTTATGATGAAGCTAAACGTTTTCAAGAGTCCATAACTATGGCATACCATAGAGTACATGGCTTAGAAACTAGAATTGTTCGTATTTTCAATACTTATGGTCCTAGAATGAGACTTAATGACGGTAGAGTTATTCCTGCATTTATGGGTCAGGCATTACGAGGAGAAGATTTAACCGTTTTTGGTGATGGTTCTCAAACAAGATCTTTTTGTTATATTGACGATCAGGTAGAGGGTATTTATAGATTATTGCTAAGTGATTATGCATACCCTGTAAATATTGGTAATCATCATGAGATTTCTATTCTCGATTTTGCGCAAGAAATTATTAAATTAACTAATACAGAACAAAAAATCATATTTAAAGAGCTACCTGTAGATGATCCATTGCAAAGACAGCCAGATATTACTTTAGCTAAGAAGCTTCTAAACTGGGAACCAAAGGTAGGTAGAGAAGAAGGGATGAGAAAAACATTTGAGTATTTCAAAAGTTTGTCAGATGAAGATCTCTTTAAAAGAGAACACAGAGATTTTTCTAAACATATAAAATCATAATTTGAGTCTATTTAAACACGGACGATATTCTGGGTATTTGCGACCAATTTCGTACTTAATTGATTTAAGTATTATCAATGGTTTCGCAATATTCTATTTTTTTATGAATATTGACCCTATTACATTCCTGATATTCACACTCATATCATGGGTCATTCTATCTGTGTATTCAAAATTCTATGAAGTATATAGGTATACAAGAGAAGTTAAAATAATTTCCTTGATACTCACACAAATGATATTGTTTATATTAATCGTTTTTGCCTTTTCTGGCTATTATTATAATTTAAATATTTACCCAACAATCATATTTAAATATGTATTGTCGGTATTTCTGGGTATTACATTCTTTAAATTTGCTATCTATTATTTGTTGCAAAAATTTAGAGTGTCTTTTGGCGGTAACTTTAGACGAACAGTCATATTTGGTGAAAACAAAAAAACGAAGGCACTAGAAACATTTTTTAATAAAAATCCAGAATATGGTTATGTGCATGTCAACACATTTAATTTAAACGACAGAAAGAGTATTAATTTACAAACTCAGTTTGATTATATTAAAAAAGAAGAGATAGATGAGATATACTGTTCTATTTCAGAGTTGACAAATCAACAAATTCTTGACATTGCAGATTTCGCAGATAATAACCTCAAAATATTAAAATTCATTCCAGATAATAAGGATATATATTCTAAGAAATTAAGGTATGAATATTATGATTACCTCCCAATTTTATCGCTGAGAACGATACCTCTTGAAGATTTTTTTAATACAGTTATAAAACGATTTTTTGATATTTTATTTTCTAGTTTAGTAGTTATCTTTATACTATCGTGGTTGACGCCTATAATTGCGATATTTATAAAATTAGAATCTAAAGGACCAGTATTTTTTAAACAGTCCAGAAACGGATTTAATTACAAAGAATTCGACTGTTATAAGTTTAGATCAATGATGCCTAATAAAGACGCTCATTTATATCAAGCAACTAGAGGAGATCAGCGTATTACTAAGATAGGTAGGTTTATTAGAAAAACTAGTATTGATGAACTTCCTCAATTTTTTAATGTTCTTTTTGGAGATATGTCGGTTGTAGGTCCTAGACCACACATGGTTAGTCATACCAGTATATACGCTAAAAAAATTGATAAATTTATGGTACGCCATTTTGTTAAACCTGGTATTACTGGGCTGGCTCAAATTAGCGGTTTTAGAGGTGAAATAGAATCAGATAAGGATATCATCGGACGTGTGAAATTTGATATATTCTACATAGAAAACTGGTCTCTACTTTTAGACATAAAGATTATAGCAAAAACATTTATCAATGCTGTTAAAGGAGAAGATAAAGCATATTAAATAGTTGCTTTTAAGGCATCTAATTGACGATTAAAATCAAAATGCTTAATTGCTAAATCTTGTATAGCCTGCTTCCTTTCTATTGTTAATGATTCAATTTTGATAGTAGTAATAACACTATTTAAATGATCATAATCACCAGATGTTGCTATCCATCCCAAATTGTTATCGTTAATAACATGCTCACCTTCGCCTCCTCCAAAATAAAGCATTGGTAAGCCTAAACGTGCGTATTCAAATATTTTTGATGGCACACTACCATAAATTCTATTTAATAAGGGGATAATAGCAATATCATAGCTCATTAATAAACCGTGAAGGGCAGTTCTAGTGACTTGACCATGAAAAAAGATTGGAAGTTGAGGATGTTGAGAAATGAATGTTTCAATTTGTAATTGCTCTGCGCCAGAGCCATAAATATGCAATTCAATATGAGAATAATCTAACTCAGCACACAACTTATGTATGCCTTGGGCGATCCCTAAAAGACCAGCATATACTATTTTTAATTTACCATTTGATGTAAGTTTTTCGATTTTTGGAAGCTCAAAATCAGGAAAATTACGATACAAAAACGTCTTTTTGTTTGGAAACATAGACGTAACATGAGTCAAAATCTCTTCGCTTTGGCCTAAAACCAACTTCGCTTTTTTGTAATTATAGCGCTCAATTTTTTCGAGTAGTTTATAACTGAAATTCTTTTTTAATGCTCCTAGTTCTAAACCAGCGATAGGCCAAAGATCACTTATATTTAAGATTAGATTTCTGTTTTTTTTACGTAAAAAAAGCATAGACGTAAACGCGACTATAATTGGAGGAGACTGCACAATAACAGTCTTTGGGATTTTATGCCACATAAAAAACCAAATTAAACTAAAGCTATACGATAACATAGCAATTAAACGCAATAATTTGTTCTTTGAGTTACTAGCGTAAATCCAAAGGCGGTTTATTTTAATATTTTTTTCTTTGGAAATGTGCCTGAATTTACCACCATAGCCATCAAAAATTTTACCAGTAGGATAATTTGGTAAAGGTGTTAATACAGTGACATTAAAATCATGGTGCTGTAAACCTTTTGCTAACTGAAAAATGCGGTTAGAAGCTGCTCCAATTTCTGGCGGAAAATAACTCGTAATGATTAAAACGTCTTTTGTCATGATGTTGAGGTTACGTGCGATGTAAACTGTTTAAGTTTTCCGCTTTTAGAACGTTTTAATTTGTCCTGTCTTTCAAAAATTATAGTTAGCCCTTTTTCTAGATAACGCTCCATTTCTTGACTTATAATATTCTTTTTTTCTTCAGAAAGCGTCTCTTCACTCACATAAATAACTCTAAAAAGATGTTTTTCTAATTGTTCAATGATAAATTCTTTTACATTTCCATCATCTTCAATAATGCTTTTAGTAATATAATAGAACGTAAGGCCTGCAGCTGTTTTACCACTAGGTAAAACAGCAATATCATTGGTTCTACCAATTAGCTTTTGTAAGATGGGTTTTTTTAGTGTGCTCATTTTAGAGAGCATACCAACATCACCAATATCATATCTGATAAAAGGATGTGCTTTATTGTATAATGATGTTATGACGATGCGACCTTCTTCCTCGTATGGAAGAATATGATCATTCTCATCTAATATTTCAATATATAAGGTTTCACTATTAAGTTGCCAGTCATTGTTCTTGTTTTGAAAAGCAATTAAATCTAATTCTGAGGCGCCATACTCATTAATTACAGGGATTCCAAATTGTTGTTCCATTAGCTGTTTGTCTTGATCAAATAACATTTCTGAAGTAACAACACAAGCTTTTAATGTTGGGCAAATAGAAGTTAAGGTGATGGACTGTCGTTCTAAATATTTAGCAAATTGTACAATAGAGCTTGTATAGCCATTAATGTAATCAAATGAAGTTGCTTTAAATTTCTTTAAATGGGCCTCAAAAGCTGTATCACTTAAATCAAAGACAGAAAACCGATAACGTTTACTTAAACTATCTTTTAGTCGCTCTTTATAATAGCTCTTTTTATCTAATGGAATTCCATAAAATCGAGCTTGACGTGACATGTTAAAATCTAATCCATACCAGCTAAATCTATTTTGAATCACAGACCAAGTCATGGCATGACTAAATTTATCTTTAGCAAAAATAAAGGGATTTCCAGAAGATCCAGAAGTCTTGTTAACATAAACATTTTTAGTAGTAAACCCCTTTGATAAGCGTTCTTCTAGAGGCTGTTGTAAATCTTTTTTGGTCATGACAGGTATAGAATCCCAATGCTTTGAATTTGCATTAGGAGCTAATGATGTGTAAAATGTATTATGATTACTATGATAATTTACAATAGCATCAAGCTTATTTTCCAAGAATATTTTATACTCAACATCTTTTTTTTGCTGAATATGAGCCAATTCCTTCTTTGCCTTTTTTAAAGGGAAGCCATTTAATTGTAAAGAAAAATTGAAAAGGTTCAAAAAGTGATATGGTTTGTGTTGGATGTAAAGTAAAGAAAAAAAGTCTTGTTTAGAAACTTCGAAACCCGTAAAAACAATTATTTTTACGCAAACAAATTTAAAACATGACTATTTTAATTCTTGGTTCTGGCGGTAGAGAGCACACATTTGCATGGAAAATTGCTCAAAGCCCATTATGCAATAAAATTTTTGTTGCACCTGGAAACTCTGGTACAGCTCAAATAGCTACAAATATTGATCTTAAGGTAACCGATTTTGATGCCATCAAATCTCTAGTGCTAGAAAATAACATTGATATGGTTGTCGTTGGTCCAGAAGATCCATTGGTGCAGGGTATCCATGATTTCTTTTTAGATGATGCGCAATTAAAGCATGTTGCTGTTATTGGTCCTCAAAAAGCAGCTGCAGAGCTAGAAGGTAGTAAAGAATTTGCTAAAGAGTTTTTGTTTAGACATAATATTCCAACTGCTGCTTACCAGTGTTTTAATGCTAGTAATGTAGAAGAAGGTTATCAATTTCTAGAAACCTTAAGTCCGCCTTATGTTTTAAAAGCCGATGGTTTAGCTGCAGGAAAAGGAGTTTTAATACTCAATGATTTAAATGAAGCCAAAGCAGAACTTAAGAGTATGTTAGTTGACGCTAAGTTTGGAGCAGCAAGTTCTAAAGTAGTTATCGAAGAATTTCTCGACGGAATAGAATTAAGCTGTTTTGTATTAACAGACGGTAAAAATTATAAAATTTTACCCACTGCAAAAGACTATAAGCGCATTGGCGAAGGGGACACAGGTTTAAATACTGGTGGTATGGGAGCAGTGTCTCCAGTTCCTTTTGCTACAGACGCCTTTTTAAATAAAATTGAAGAGCAAGTAGTTAAACCTACAATTGCTGGTTTAGCTAAAGATAATTTACCATATAAAGGATTTGTTTTTATTGGCTTAATTAAAGTTGGTGATGACCCTAAAGTAATTGAGTATAATGTAAGAATGGGAGATCCAGAAACAGAAGTCGTTTTACCAAGGCTGAAAACCGATTTAGTAGAACTATTTAAGGCCATTTCTGAAGAACGTCTAAATGAAGTAGATATTGAAATAGACGAAAGAGCAGCTACGACAGTAATGTTAGTATCTGGAGGTTATCCTGAAGCTTACGAGAAAGGAAAAAAGATTACAGGTATAGAAAGCGTAGAAGACTCCATTGCATTTCATGCCGGAGCAATAGTAAAAGATGGAGCAATAGTTACGTCTGGAGGACGTGTCATGGCAATCACGTCTTACGGTGACACGTACCAAGAAGCCATAAAAAAATCTTATCAAAATATAGATAAGCTACATTTTGATAAGATGAATTATCGAAAAGATATTGGTTTCGATTTATAAACTATAAATAAGAATGAGACGTAACACTCTTATCTTCTTCTTTATTGTTACTGTGCTCTTTTAATTGTAACATCCAATATACAAAGGCTACCATGCAAATAATCATAAATACCCATGACATTAAATTTGCTGTCCACCAGTTGTCTAATTCTAAGGCTCTAAGTGCGTCAAATGGAGCAAATAAAACATTTACAAATAAATCTTCTATAGCTGAAAAAAAGTCATTCATTGCTTAATATTTTTTGGAAACTCTTATCAAGCTTCGTTGGTATAATCATATATTTACATTGCAAAATTACATATTTTTTTCATTTTAAACTATTGCAATGATTTCAAATTTTTTTAGCAAATCAAAACCTGTGCACTACATCGTCGTAAGTGTCATATTACTATTGGTTTTTGTTTTGTCTAGATTGAATGTGTTTCCAGAACATTCAAGCTTATTATTTTTAGTAAAACAAATAGGTTTATTCTTTACTGCCTTCCTATCTGTATTTGTCTTTGATTTTTTGGTTTCTCGTAATGGGTTAACTAAAAAAAACAGTTATAACATTATTCTTTTTGTACTGTTTTTTGCAATCTTACCACAAACCCTATTAAATCCTCGACTGTTATTTGCTAACCTTTTTATTCTATTAGCCTTAAGACGTCTTATAAGTTTAAGATCTCCAAAAGAGATTAAAAAAAAGTTGTTTGATGCATCGTTTTGGATTGCTTTGGCTACACTTTTCTATTTTTGGTCTTGGGTGTTTTTTATAATGGTATTTGCTGCACTTTTAGTCTATGTTATTTCAGATGTAAAAAATTATCTAATTCCTTTTGTTGGTGTTTTAGCTGTCGCAATTATTGCGATGTCTTATATCATAATATTAGATAAGGATCTTATAGGTTATACAGCAGGTGTATTTGATTTTAGTTTAGATTTTAGTCCTTTAAACTCTAAACGTATCATTATTGGTTCAACACTTTTATTATCCTTTGGTTTATGGTCTTCGTTTTATTATATCAAGAATATAAATGCCCAAATGAAGAGTAATAAACCGTCATTTAAGTTGATTATATTATCAGCTATTTTAGGATTATTTATCATAGCAGTAGCGCCTTCTAAAAATGGTAGTGAGTTTTTATTTTTATTCGCTCCTCTTTCCATTATTATGACAAATTATATAGAAGTGATTCCTGAGAAATGGTTTAAAGAAATTTTGCTCTGGATTATCATTTTAACACCGATTGTGCTGTTAATGTTGTAGTTTTTTTCCGAATGCTAAATCACCAGCATCGCCTAAACCAGGAACAATATAGCCTTTATTGCTTAAGGTTTTATCTATGGCAGCAATCCATAGATGTGTATCTTTTCCGAAGTGATTATTTATGAAATCGACACCATCCTGAGCTCCAATAACACTTATTAAATGAATGTTTTTTGGAGTTCCAAAAGGTTTTAATGCTTCAAAAGTGGCAACTATAGATTGACCAGTAGCTAACATAGGATCTGCGAGAATAAGTGTTTTTCCTTCCAAACTAGGGCAGGCCAAATACTCTACAATGATCTCAAAGGTTTCAGGGTTTTCTTTATGATGCCTGTAAGCAGATATAAATGCATTTTCTGCCTTATCAAAGTAGTTTAATAGTCCGTTGTGAAGTGGTACACCTGCTCTTAAAATTGAACACAAAACAATATCTTCGTTAACGAATTTTGTTTCACTAGTGCCTAAAGGTGTTGTAATTGTTTTTGGAGCAAAATCTAGAGTTTTGCTCATTTCGTAGCATAAAATCTCTCCTATGCGCTCAATATTTCGTCTAAAACGCATACGATCTGTTTGAATATTGACATCTCTAATTTCTGAAATAAATGAATTTAAGATAGAATCTTCTTGTGATAAATTATGAATATGCATAGTTGAGTGTTCAGTTT